>JALVXV010000056.1 GCA_027038235.1 Campylobacterales bacterium
TTTTTTGCTCACTAAAATAGAGAACTTGGGGTTGGATTGAGTGCATTTGCTTATATTGGTAGTTTTATAAGGTTTTTTAACATATTGGCACCAAGAACAGCAAATATACTAAACAAATCAAATATAGCAAACGATACACAGCTAAACAACATAACAGTAGATAACTATATATCACTTTTGGAAAAAGTATATCAAATTTATCTGCTAAAACCATATTATGAAAATATAGGAAAAATATTTATAAAATCTCCAAAAGTTTTTTTTACAGACTCAGGCATGGCTTCTCATATGTTGAATGTAAGAGATACAGAAGAGTTAAAAAACTCTCACTATAAAGGTAGCCTATATGAAACTTTTGTGTTTAGTGAGCTTTTAAAGCATATAACATACTCCGAAGATGTAGTAGAATTTTTTTATTATCGAACACAAGATAAAAAAGAGATAGATTTTATAGTAAAAAAAGGAGAAAGCATACTAGCCATAGAGGTAAAATCCTCATATAGTGTAGAAAAAGAGGATTTTAAACATATAGTAGACTTTCAAAACAGAAGTAGTAAAAATATAACCGGTATAGTCTTATATAGTGGAGAAAAAATTATAGGCTTTAGTGATACTTTATTTGCTATACCGTTAGGAATTTTTTTATAACTAAGCTTTTCTTAGATATAATACAAAAAAATTACAGGGAGACAGTATTTTGAAAAAAGATGTAAAAAAGGTAGTTTTAGCTTATAGCGGAGGACTTGATACTAGTGTTATACTAAAATGGCTTCAAGATGAATATAGTGCTGAAGTGGTAACTTTTACGGCTGATATAGGCCAGGGTGAAGAGGTTGAACCAGCTAGAAAAAAGGCTTTAGCACTTGGAATAAAGCCTGAAAATATCTTTATAGAAGATTTAAGAGAAGAGTTTGTAAGAGATTATGTATTTCCAATGTTTAGAGCAAATGCCATATATGAAGGAGAGTATCTTCTTGGAACTTCCATAGCTAGACCTCTTATAGCAAAAAGACAAGTTGAAATTGCAAAGCTTACCAATGCTGATGCCATAAGCCACGGAGCAACCGGAAAGGGAAATGATCAGGTTAGATTTGAGCTTGGATATCTTAGTAAAAATCCAGACCTTACCGTCATAGCTCCATGGAGAGAGTGGGATCTAAATAGTAGAGAAAAGCTCCTAGCTTATGCGGCAAAGCATGGCATCAAGATAGAAGGGCATGGTAAAAAATCACCCTACTCTATGGATGCAAATCTACTTCATATCTCTTATGAGGGTGGCATACTTGAAGATCCTTTTGCAGAGCCTGAAGAGAGCATGTGGCGATGGACAAACTCTATAGAGATGACACCAAACAAGCCTGAATACATTGAGATAGAGTTTGAAAAAGGCGACCCTGTAGCTATAAATGGAGAAAAACTAACCCCTGCAAATCTGCTTAAAAAGCTAAATGAGTTAGGTGGTACTCACGGTATAGGAAGAGTAGATATAGTTGAAAATAGATTTGTCGGAATGAAAAGTAGAGGTTGCTATGAAACTCCGGGTGGAACGATACTGCTAAAAGCCCACAGAGCCATTGAGAGTATTACACTTGATAGAGAAGCGGCACACACCAAAGATGAGATCATGCCAAAGTATGCAACTTTAGTTTATAATGGATTTTGGTTTGCACCTGAAAGAGAGATGCTACAAGCTGCCATAGATAAAACTCAAGAGAGTGTAAATGGCACAGTAAGACTGAAACTTTTTAAAGGAAATGTCATGGTAGTAGGTAGAAAATCACCAAATTCGCTTTTTGATGCTAATTACTGTACTTTTGAAGAGGATGAAGTCTATGACCAAAAAGATGCTGCTGGTTTTATAAAACTACAAGCTCTAAGACTTATGATAGAGGGAAAAGCAAAAAAACACTAAAAGAGGCATTTAGCTCTTTTGGTGTTAATGAGCTTATACCAATCAAAGGAATACAAAATGAGGCTAAGCACAAACGAAGCAAAAACTTTAAAAAAAGCTTACTAAATATATCCGATGATGCAAAAATGTATCTCTTTGGAAGTCGAGTAGATGATAGCAAAAAAGGAGGAGATATAGATATACTTATCCTTAGTGATAAACTTACAAAAAGAGATCTTAGAAAAATCAGAATCAATTTTTTTAAAAAATTTGGATAACAAAAGCTTGATATTATTTTGGATAGAACTGATGTACAAAAAATCTTTACAAAACATATCCTTAAACAGGCTATAGAGTTATGATGCTTGAAAAACTTTTAGAAGTCTTGATGAGTATGAATTTGAAAATCAAGGAACTTTGGTAGATGTTGTAAATAATGCTCATAAAAGAGAACTTTTTGAAAGTATTGAAGAGATTAGGATAATGAAAGATATAAGAAACAACATAGCACACGAATATATTGAGGATGATTTAAAAGATATTTTTGAAGAAGTATTGCATTATAGCAAAACCCTTATAAATATCATAAACAACACCATAAGATATATAGATGATAACTCTTTTTAACCGCAAATAAAGTATGTTTGATATAAAATAGTCATAATATTTAAGCACCAAAGAGATAGATATGAGTAAAAATGACAGGGGCTCCAAAAAGGTCTTAGTAACAGGAGGAGCAGGATATATAGGAAGTCACACTCTTGTAGAGCTTGTTGAAAGCGGGTATGAATTTGTAGTCTATGACAACCTTTCAAATTCATCAAAAGAGGCCATTAAGAGAGTTGAGCAAATTATTCAAAAGCCTATTGAGTTTATAGAGGGTGATATAAGAGACAAAAAGAGACTTAATAGCACTTTTTCTAAGTTTGATATAGATAGTGTGATACATTTTGCAGGACTTAAGGCTGTAGGAGAATCGGTCAAAAAACCTCTAAAATATTATGATAATAATGTAGGAGGTACACTCTGTGTTTTGGAAGCTATGCAAAAATTTGAGTGCAAAAAGATAGTATTTAGCTCTTCTGCTACTGTCTATGGCAATCCTATTGCCACTCCTATAAAGGAGGATTTTCCAACAGGAGTTACAACCAATCCCTATGGAAGATGCAAATATTTTATAGAAGAGATATTAAAAGATCTATATAAAAGTGATAATAGCTGGAGCATAGCGATACTTAGATACTTTAACCCCATAGGAGCCCACAAAAGTGCTCTCATTGGAGAGGACCCTAATGAGATACCAAACAATCTTATGCCCTATATCTCTCAAGTAGCAGTAGGCAAATTGGAATATTTGAGAGTTTTTGGGGGTGATTATGATACAATAGATGGTACAGGAGTAAGAGACTATATACATGTAGTAGATCTAGCCAATGCTCACATTAGAGCTCTTGAGTATATTCAAAAAAGCAAAGGGGTTTTGATAGCAAATATAGGCACAGGCAAAGCATATAGTGTGCTTGAAGTGCTAAAAGCCTTTGAAAAAGCAAGTGGCAAAAAAATACCATACAAAATAGTCCAAAGAAGAGATGGGGATATCGCAAAGTGCTATGCTGATCCATCACTAGCTAATGAAATTTTAAAGTGGAAAGCTACAAAAAACTTAGAACAAATGTGTCAAGATAGCTGGAATTGGCAAAAGAGAAATCCAAATGGGTATAATAGGGGATAAAATTTGAAAATATTATCAAAATTAAACTCTTTACTATCAAAAAGAGATAAAAAAATTCTTGTTTTACTTTTATTATTTTCTATACTCATCTCTATCATAGAGACTATTGGTATTGGTGTTATTATGCCCTTTATCTCTTTAGCAAGTGATTTTACAAAAATTGATACCGATCGATACTTTACCTTTTTTTATCATCTATTTGGATTTGAAACTCCGCTAAACTTTGTCATTACATTTGGCATCTTGCTTATAATTTTTTATATATTTAGAGCCATTTTAAACTTAGGATACTTTTATGCACTAAATAGATTTTCACAAGGAAGATATCATATTTTAGCGTATAGACTTTTTGAGAATTATATGGGCATGGATTATAAAAACTTTATAGACAAAAACTCTTCACACATGGCAAAAAATATCATAAATGAAGCAAATAATTTAGTACAACTTATATCAGCAGTTTTATTTAT
>JALVXV010000057.1 GCA_027038235.1 Campylobacterales bacterium
CTAATCACGAATCACTAATCACGAATCACTAATCACGAATCACTAATCACGAATCACTAATCACGAATCACGAGCTACTATAAAGCTCCTAGAGCTTTTTTCACCTCATCACTTGCCATTGTTATATTCCAAGCAGGCTCCCACACTATCTCTACTTCGCACTCACTAACTCCATCAACTCTCTCAACCGCCTCTTTTGTCCACTGTTTCATCATTTCATGCAAAGGACACCCTCTGGTTGATAAAGTCATAGTAACTTTAACCTTATCTCCATCTATATCAATACCATAAATAAGCCCTAAAGAGTAGATATCAAATCCAACTTCAGGATCTATTACTGTTTTTATCGCATCTTTAACCTGTTCTTCAGTTACTGCCATTATCAATCCTTTATCTCTTTTAATCTATCTAAACCATACACCAAAGTATAATAAATATTATAAATCACCAACATTGTAGAGATCGCCATTACCGTTGCTCCTACTACAAATAACATATCCACATCAATAGATATAGCAATACTACACAATATAACCCCGATAGTTGTTATCCAAAATTGCATATCAGCAATATTCTCTTTTACCATCTCATTTAGCATTGGAACTTTTATCTTTCCAACAAGTGGAGAGTATCTTTGATACCATACTAAAAATGGAAGTATCTTATAGATATGCCCTACAATAAAAAAGACAAAAAAACCAAAAAAGAGCATAAAACCAAACAGTATAAATAGTGTTTGACTATTTGATACAATAGCAAAAACTAAAATAACCAATGATAAAATCAAAGAAAAAAATGAAGCTATCATATTTTTTGCCCAAAAGTCATTTTGTTTTCTTATCCTAGTGCTAAAAATCAGCCACATTTGATAAAGCCCTAATACTACCGAAACTCCCACTAATGCGATACCGATATATTTTAAAACTATAATCTTAGTAAAAATTGATACTAAAAATAGCACTAAACCAGCAATTACTAGATAAAAAGCTACATTGATAGATCTATCACTAAAACCGTGAGAGAGTGAAAACATAGGAAGAAGTATCATCCCTACTCCCATGATAGTCATCAAAATATAGCCGACAATTGTTGTAGAAATATGTAAAGTAACTAGCGAAACTATATCAGATCCAAAACCATATATAAGATCTAATGCCATATAAAAACCTATACTTACTCCTATAAGCAAAAATATATTTGAGACAAGTATATACTTTGCTGTTATACTCCAAAGCTCTATATTTTTATATGTTAAAAAGACATTTGCTACAAATATCAGCATAGATATATACATCATTATAGCTCCAAAAGGAAGCATCTTTATATAACCGTTTACTCCTAAAGCGATAGAAAATATAACTATACCTACAACAAAAAGATAAAACTGGATATAAGCAAAATCCTTTGAGAATATGGGAATTTCTAAGACTACTGGAATTAGCTGATACATCGCTCCAAAGATAATCATCATAATAAATCCAAGAAGATATAGATGCATCAAACTTGCTATCGCAGAAGATAGAAAAAATGAGTTTAACTCACCTGCATAAAAAGGTAGTATAAAAGAGGCTATCATATAAAAGATAGCTCCAGCTATAAAATAATGTGCCACCAGGATAAAAGGTGGTGCCATTTCAGTAGCTAAATTTTTTCCCATTTAACTATCCATGACAATTTGTATCATTGTAGTCAGTCTTTGCAGTAGGATTTGCCTTTTTAGTAAATATCAAATGTGCAACCCCATCAATCTCTTTATCCTCTATATCATACTCACCCTCAACCTTTGGTAACAGTCCCATAGGTTTTTTATGATTGATCATGTGTACTTTTGTATTTGGATCTTTTATCTGCTTGAGTGCAAGCATAGCATTTACCATAGGCTCTGGTGGTCCACATCTGCTAGTATCAAACTCTATATAGGTAGTATCTCCTACTTTATACTTATAAAATGGAACTGTTTGCCCCTCTACTTTTAACTCTTCAGCATCATCTGGCCTCTTTATATCAAAATCAGACATTTTTACTCCTTTTTAAAATTTTATGGAATTATATCACAAAAAATTTAATTTGCATTGATTTAAATCAAACTTCTTATCTTGATGGCATACCACAAAATTCCAAGATTTAGTATAAAAATAGCTAAAGATGTAGCTCGAGAAACTAGCTTCTCTTTTAGAGTTCTATCTCTACCATGAGCTTTTAGAGAGATATACATGTGTATAATAGTTGAAATTGTTATAAGTACAACAAGAGTTATTTTTATATAAAAATATTTTGCCAAAGCCATCTGAGGATGATATAAAATCTCACCTATACTCAATGCATAGATAAAATATCCACCAGTTATCAAAAGAATAGTTAATACAATTAGTTCAAAATATCCATAAAATGGACCTATATAATAATAAACCGTACTCTGGGCATCTTTATCTCTAAAATAAAGTCCCATGCCAAATAACAAAATCGAACCTCCTATCCAAGCAGATGCTGCTAAGATATGAGTGAAAAGCATAATATCAAAAAACAATCCTACCCCTTTAAAATTTTAAATTGAAAAATACTCTCATATCAGATTTAAACAATAAGGTATGGCGATAAGCCGGGTTCTGTCGATGGATGGTTATTCATCTAAGCTATTACTTTGCAGTAAAGCTTTAGCGAAGAGTACATTTATAGGACTAACCACTCTCTTCTTGCTGCAAATTGGGTTTACATAGCATCCTAAGTTGCCTTAGGATCTGGTGGTCTCTTACACCGCCGTTTCACCATCACCTGCCCATAGTTTAAAAGTATAGACAGGCTGTCTGCTCTCTGTTGCACTATCCCTAGGATTACTCCCGTCGTATGTTATACGAAATTATGTCCTATAGCAGCCCGGACTTTCCTCCCACCTACACTTTGCAAAAGTATGGGTGGGCAACCATCTGCCATACCTTAAACTATATTATATCACAACTTACCTATTTTTTTCAAAATAGCTAACCACTCCATTAGCTATACCCTTAGCAAGTATATCTTCATAATAGGGGTTCAAAAGCCTCTTAGCTTCAGTTGGATTTGTTATATATCCAGTTTCTATCAAAACCGCTGGCATTTGAGCTCCTACAAGCACCCAAAATGGAGCTTTTCTTACACCTCCATCAGTTACACTATATCTCTTCCTAATGCTATTTAACATTCCTCTTTGAATATCTATAGCTAATTTATTGGATGAGACTATCTTTTCTCTATTTAAAAAGTTTAAAAATACCTGCTTTGAAAAATAGTCCATACTACTCAAATCCGCCCTATTTTCCAAAGCTGAAACTCTCTTTGCCCTTGCACTTCTAGCCGGAGATAAAAAGTATGTCTCGATACCTTTGCTAGTTAGGTATTGACTCTTTTTTGGAGCAGCATTTGCATGAATTGATATAAACACATCTGCATTTTTTAAGTTGGCAAAATGAGTTCTATTTCTAAGCTTTATAAAGATATCCCTACTTCTTGTATAATATACTTTATAGCCATACATTTTAAGGTACTTTCCAACTTTTAATGCTATTTTAAGCACTGCATCTTTTTCTCTAAATCTTTTATAACCAATAGCTCCAACATCCTTGCCGCCATGACCTGGGTCTATAATAACAATCTTCTCTCTTTTAAGTGGTGTAGAGTATATTTCTCTATATGGCTTTTTATCTTTTTTATGATATTTTTTATGATCTACTCTTATTGTGATTTTATTTTTTTCTACACTAAATATAGAGTTTATTGCTCTACTTGATTCTAAAACAACCCTTACGGTATTGGCATTGTATTGAGATACTCTTATGCTTTTAACATCTCTTAAAGATATCTTTTTGACTTTAAATTTTAACTCTGTCTTTATATCAAAAATATCTCTATATCTCTTTTTAGAATTTAACTCAAAGAATTTTACCTCATCTTTATCTACTCTTCTATTGAGTGTTATAACAACCTTATCCTTAAAAGATGCGATAGATTTTATATATGATTTTCTTAGCTTTTTTTTATGAGTCTCTTCTTTCTTTTTATAC
>JALVXV010000058.1 GCA_027038235.1 Campylobacterales bacterium
TAATGAATAAGAGGATTTTTGAAGCAGTTGATAGAAACAAAGACAATTTTGTTACAAGAGATGAGATACTGCTCTCTTTTGAAAAACCAAGAGTGGTTTCAAGAGCTATGAGGGTATCAAAAAGAGATGAGTTGAAAGATTTTAAAAGATTTCTAAAAAGATGTGATAAAAATAAAGATGGAGCCATCACACTTATAGAAGCGACTGATCAGATGTGCTTTATGAGTTCGGATATTTTTTTGCAATATAGTAAAGATCCAAAAAAGAGCTTTAAGATAGCCAAGATAACACATACTCCAAAATATAATGATAAAGATGAGGTAGATCATATGTTTCTTGATTGTGATAAAGATAGAGATAAACACCTAAATCTTATAGAGGCCACATCAAAATGGTGTCATCTTACTTCAAATGACTTTCTTAGACTTGATAAGGATAAAGATAAGCTTTTAAACAAAGAGGAGCTATCTAAAATGTTTGCCCCAAGAGCCAATCCAAAAAAATTTATATTTAAAAATTTGAAAAATATGCCTGATGATATAAAGATGAATATCGCCTTTCATCAATGCGATAGCAATAAAGATGGAATATTTACACAAAATGAGGCAAAAAAGTGTGAATTTCCTATGAATATATTTAAAAAATTTGACTATGACAAGAGTAAAACAATCGAACAAAGCGATGTGGATTTGATCCGTAAACATAGAGAGTTTGAGAGGGTCGATATGAATAGTGATAAAAAGATAGATAAAGATGAATTTGCCCAAAGAATGGGTAGTAGGTGTCGAATTTTTTAGTAAAGTTTAGTCGGTGATGTAGATCACCGACTAACTATCATCTTATTATTGCAACCATATCCTCTACAGCTTTTAAAAAGCCTGTAAACACACTTCTAGCTATGATAGACTGCCCTATGTTTAGCTCTTCGATATACTCTATGGTAGTTACCTCTTTTACATTTTGATAATTTAGTCCATGACCTGCAGCAACCTTTATGCCAAATTCATTAGCCTCATTTGCAGCCTTTGTTATCTTTGATACTTCTGCTCTTAACATTTTTTCAAGCTCTTTTCTAGGAATATCAAGCTCTTTTATAGAGTTTTTATTGTATTTTAAGTTGCTATAAAGCATGGAGTATATATTGGCATATCTTCCTGTATGAAGCTCTACCCAATCTACAAGTAAAATCTTTGATGCTCTTACCATTTCGATAGTTGGATCTATAAACAAAGAGACTTCAATATCATTTGCTTTTAAATAGTGAACAACACTATCAAGTCTATCATGATAAGAGACTATATCAAGCCCACCTTCAGTTGTTACCTCCTCTCTTTTTTCTGGTACTATCGTTGCTCTATAAGGCTTTAATTTTACTACTCTTTCTATAATGTCAGGATCTATTGAGCACTCTAAATTGATAGGTAGTTGTGAATTTTCTATGATCCTTCTTGCATCATCATCGTTTATATGCCTTCTATCCTCTCTTAGATGTATAGTTATCTGATCAGCCCCTGCCAATTTTGCTAAAGGCAAGGCATCTATAGGATCAGGATCATTTATCTTTCGTGCCTCTCTCAAAACTGCAATATGGTCAATATTTACACCCAATTTCATCATATAATACCTTTTTAAAAAAACTTTTTGTATTATACCATTCTCAACTAAAAAAAGGAATAAAATGGTAGCCTTTGATCTTGGTTCAAACACTTTAAGGGCGGTTAAGTTTGAGTGTCAAACAAAACAGAGAGTAAAAGAGTATGAAAAGATAGTAAAGACAGCTGATGGACTTCAACAAAGTGGTGAAATAAAAAAGATAACTATAGAGAGGATAGTTGAGGCAATAAAGGAGGCAAAAGAGATAGTTAAGACAAAAGAGGATGAAGTAGTAGCAGTAGCAACTGCAGCTTTGAGAATAGCAAGTAATAGTGAAAAAGTTTTAAAAATTATTAAAAAAGAGACAGATATCGATTTTAAAATTATCAGCGGAACACAGGAGGCAAACTATACCGCTTTGGCAGTAAGTGAAAGGCTGAAAAAATTAGGATTGCAAAATGAGGATTTTTTACTACTTGATTTAGGTGGAGGCTCTAGTGAACTTTATATCAAAAAAGAGCAGAGATCTTTTATAAAGAGTTTTCCTATTGGTATAGTAACCCTAACTCAAAAATATGATACTATAGAGCAAACAAAGGAGAGTTTGGAGCTTGAAACAAAAGAGATAAGAAAGTTTATTGATGAAATTTATTCCAATTTTTCTAAGCCTAAGATCTTTGTAAGTACCGCAGGAACTGCTACTACATTGGCATCTTTTAAGCTTGGTCTTGATTATAAACATTATGATTATCAAAAGGTAAATGGCACATTATTGAGTGTAGAGGATATAACATCAGCCCTATCTAAGCTTATTTCAATGAGTGAGGATGAGAGAAATAGGTGGGTAGGTATAGGAAGAGGAGATTTTATCATAAGTGGCATATCTATACTTTTAAAAATCCTTCAAATAGCAGACTTCAAAGAGTTAATCGTCATAGATGATGCTCTTAGAGAGGGCATTGCCATAGATAGATGCAATGAACTTAAAACAAAGATAGTCTAAAACAATCCACGAATCACGAATCACGAATCACGAATCACGAATTAAGCTTTTTTTAGATATAATATGTGCTTTATTATCGAATAAAGGAGAGCATATGCAACTCTCAGGATCTCAAATGGTCATAGAAGCACTTAAAAAAGAGGGGATAAAAACAGTTTTTGGTTATCCCGGTGGTGCTATTATGAATGTGTATGATGAAGTATATAAGCAGGACTTTTTTGAACATATTTTAACAAGACATGAACAAGCAGCAATTCATGCAGCCGATGGTTATGCTAGAGCTAGAGGAGATGTGGGTGTTGCTTTTGTTACAAGCGGACCTGGTTTTACCAATGCAGTAACTGGACTTGCTACAGCATATATGGATTCTGTGCCTTTGGTGGTTATTAGTGGGCAAGTGCCTATCACTATGATAGGAACTGATGCCTTTCAAGAGATAGATGCAGTTGGCATTAGCAGACCTTGTGTAAAACATAACTATCTTGTAAAGGATGTTAGTGAGTTACCTAGAGTTTTAAAAGAGGCTTTTTATATAGCAAGAACTGGAAGACCCGGACCTGTTCATATAGATATTCCAAAAGATGTTACAGCCCAAGTGGGTGAATTTGTCTATCCAAAATCTATAAAGCTTAAAACTTATAGACCAAATTATGTAGGCAATCCAAGACAGATAAAAAAGGCTATTGAACTAATAGCTGAAGCAAAAAGACCTGTACTCTATCTAGGTGGTGGCATTATGAGTTCAAGTGCAACAAAGCCTATAAGAGAGTTTGTTGATATTACCGGTATTCCTGCGGTTGAGACACTTATGGCAAGAGGTGCACTACCTTTTGATCATGAGTATCTTTTTGGAATGCTTGGAATGCATGGAAGTTATGCAGCAAATATGGCTATGAGTGAAGCAGATCTTATGATAGCAATTGGTGCTAGATTTGATGATAGAGTTACAGGAAAGCTAAGTGAATTTGCTAAACATGCAAAGATAATACATATCGATATAGACCCAAGTAGCATAGGAAAGCTTGTAGATGTTAGCCTTCCAATAGTTGGAGATGTCAAAAATGTTATAAAAGAGATGATACCTAAAATAAAAGAGAAAGTTGATAAGAGCAGATATGCTCCTTGGGTAGAACTGCTAAAAAGATATAATGAAATCCATCCTTTAAAATTTGAAGATAGTGATGAAGTTATAAAACCACAATGGGTGATCAAAAGAGTAGGGGAGTTGCTTGGCAATAAAGCTATCATATCTACTGATGTAGGTCAACATCAAATGTGGACAGCACAATTTTATCCCTTTACAGAGCCTAGACAGTTTATAACAAGTGGTGGTCTTGGCACGATGGGATTTGGATTTCCAGCAGCTATGGGTGTAAAAAAAGCTAAACAGGATAAGATAAGCATCAATTTTTCAGGTGA
>JALVXV010000059.1 GCA_027038235.1 Campylobacterales bacterium
AAAAGTTTTATATCTATATTTGATAGTTTTGTGTTTGCCATAAAAGCATTAAATGGCGATATATCAATTCCGATAGAGTGGATACCAAGCTCATTAGCTTGAATGAGTGTTGTTCCGCTACCGCTAAATGGATCTAAAACAATATCACCCTTCTTAAAATAAACCTCTTTTTTAAATTTATCTATATGATTATCTAAAAAATACTCTACTAACTGCGGTATAAATTTACCTTTATAAGGATGAAGTCTGTGAACATGTTTTGTAGTTTCACTCTCTTTATACTGCTCAAAAGATAAAGCCCAATTAATATCACTTCCAAGTTTTTCTTTATATTCTTGCTCTTTTGAATGTTGTTTTTTAAAATAGTTAAAAAATTGCTCTTGGTGCAAATAAATACCATTATTTTTTTGTATAGTATCTATCACTCCATATTGTATAAGATAGGATATATTTGATCGGGTAATATTTTTATTTAATATATTTGAAGCAATTTTTGAAGCTTCTTGAATATGTACACTATACATCAATTTATCCTTTTACTTTTTAGCTTGTTTTGCTCTAACTCCCAATACTCCATTTCAAAGGACTCTTTTTCATTTATTGAGAGGTAGCCTCCTAGTTTGTCGGCTTTTAGTACAGCTTCTAAGGTGGCATTTATGATGTCATTTATGATGTTAGCTTCTTTTTGGGTTTTGCTAGTGCTTATAACTCCATAACCTTTTAAGACTATATAGTTGGGTGCTGGATTTAGCATGGTTTGACCTTTTGCATATCTTTTGAAATATGCTTTATAATCTTCTATATATTTTTCTATAGCCCCTTTGAAGTTATCATCTTCTATGACAAGAGGTACTCTTTTGGTTCTTATGATATGTTCAGGTGTTAAAACTCCTCTTGAGCTAAACTCTTTTAGATTTGGTTGGTTTGAATAAAATAGAGCTAAGTTTGATTGGTTTATTTTAAAAACTGTTTCATATCCTTTGGCTCTATCTATCAACTCTTTAAGTTTTTTTATATTATACTCTTTTGTTCTCTTTTGCTCAGGGATATTAAGCTTAAAATTTTTTAGATAATCCTCGGCAGTTTGCACACTTTTTATCATATTGCTATAGCTCTTTTTTGCACTATCTCCAAAGGTAAAGATACCGTGATGGTGTAAGATGATACCTTTGCACTCTTCCCACTTAAATCCTTTGGAAGTTAGTTCATATATCTTTTTTGCCAAGATAAATCCGGGCATAACATAATCCACTATCAAATAATCCTTATAAAGTTCATTGATGATTTTTTTACCATTTATGGAGTTTGAGATAGTTACTATGCTATTAGCATGAGTGTGATCTACAAATTTATAGGGTATGATAGCATGAAGTATGGCTTCTACCGAAGGATTGGGAGCTCTTTTATCACTTATTGCCTCTTTTTGAAGTTTTACCATCTTAGTATCGCTTAGTTGCTCTTTTTTTGCCATATCTAAAAGTGCATTTAAGCTAACAGGAGAAAAACCCTCTTTTTCTATACTAGAGAGATCCCATCCACTACCTTTTACATAAAGAGTATCATCTATCTTTACTGAGGTGTTACCTCCTCCATGAAGTACTAAACTATTATCACACCCTAAAAGCCTAGAAGTGTAAACTCTAAGCTCTAGCTCATCTTTACACTTTTTAGCCTCTTTATCGCTCCATAAATACTTCATTTGCCAAGTATCTCTAACTCATCAGTATATTTTTTTTCACAATATGGCTCATAGCTTGACTTATAGATGGCATAATGGGCAGAATTTTTATGACCATTTAGAGCTTTTTCATCTCTCCAACTCTCTACTGCCATAAATTTTTTAGGATTGTTTTTATAAACAAAGATATAATAAAATAGACAGCCATCCTCCTTTTTGCTAGGTTCTACCATATCTGTCAAAAGCTCTTTTAGTTTAGCTTCACATCCATCTTTTGCGATAAAAGTTACTCTTTTTGTAATCATTTTAGCCTCCACAATATTTTTTCATTATGGTATAATAAAAATCTTTAAAAAGAGGAGTTTATCAGAAAAAAATGGAAAAATTTTTTAAAAATAGAAGTATCAACCAAGCAAATATTGTTAGCATAGTACTTTCTGGTATATTTGCACTTATTCTTATATTTCTCATGGCATACAATAGCTATAAAGAGTATCAAGAGGATATAAAAAAGATAAAAAAGGAGTATCTACAAAAACAAAAAGAGATCATAAAAAAAGAGACAAATAGAGCTTTGAAATTTATTAGATATAAGCAGCTACACTCGAATAAAAAGGGTAAAAAAGAGTTGCAAAAAGAGATAGTTGATGCTATAGAAAATATGAGAAACGAAAGAGATGGCACTGGATATATCTTTATCTATACATTTGATGGAATAAATATAGCTGATCCTATTTTAAAGCAAAATGCAGGTAAAAATCTTATAAATTTTAAAGATCCAAATGGCAAAAGAGTGATATATGAACTTATAAAGGTATCAAAGCAAAAAGATGGTGGCTATGTAAAGTATGTCTGGAATAAACCTATAGTAAATATTTTAGCCCCAAAAATATCCTATGCTAAAGCTTATAAGCCATGGCATTGGATGGTAGGAAGTGGTGTCTATCTTGATGATGTTCAAAAAGTTCTTGCCAAAAAGCAAGAGGAGTATGATAAAAAAATGTTTCATATTTTTTCTCAAATTCTACTCTTTGCACTTATTTTGTTTGTAGGTAGTATGCTAGTGTATAGATATGTTACCTATCTTATTACTAAAGATATAGGCTATATGAAAAAAAGGTTTGAATCGGTTTTTTCCGAATATGATATGATAGATACAAGGAATATTATATTTAAGGAGTTTAAAGAGATTTCTATCTATGCAAATAAAATGATACAGGAGAGTAAAGATAAAAGCAAAGCTTTAAAAGAGTTAAATGAGACACTTGAAAAGAGGGTGGAACAAAAGACAATAATGCTTGAATTTGCCAAAAATAGAGCTGAAAGTCTTTTAAAAGCCCAAGATAAATTTATAAAAAATGCTATACATGAGATAAATACACCACTAAGTATTATTTTGACAAATATAGAGCTATATAACTTAAAATATAAAAAAAATAGATATCTTACAAAGATCGAAGCAGGTATAAAGATTATTCATAATATTTACAATGATTTAAGCTACCTTGTTAAGAAAGATAGAGTTACATATACTCAAAAAGAGATAAATTTTTCAAAATTTTTAAAAGATAGAGTGGATTTTTTTAATGATGTTGCTATAGGTAACTCTTTGAAGTTTAAAGTTGACATAGAAGATGACATATATCTTTTTTTTAATGAAACACAACTTCAAAGAGTGTGTGATAACAATATCTCAAATGCTATTAAATACTCATTTGAAGAGAGTGAAATTATTATAAAATTGTATTATGATAAAGAGAATATCATCTTTGAGATAGAAAATGAAGGAGAAAATATAAAAGATTATGATAAACTATTTGATAGATTTTATAGAGAAGATGATGCTAGAGGTGGATTTGGGTTGGGTTTAAATATAGTCAAAGAGATATGTGATAAGACAGGTGTAGCTGTAGAGATATACTCAAAAAACAAGATCAACAATTTCAAATATATTTTTAAAAGGCAAAAGGATGAAGATAGCTCTTCTTGAGGATGAGATGATGTTAAGAAGCTCTATTGAGGAGTACTTAACTTCACTAAATCATCAAGTCAAATCATTTTCAAATAGCTTAGATGCAAAAGAGATACTTTTAAAAGAGACTTTTGATCTTTTTATATTTGATATAAATTTACCAAAGATAAATGGCTTTGAGATACTACAAATATTGCAAAATAGAGGTATTTATACACCTATTATCTATATAAGTGCTTTAGTAGAGATAGAGGAGATCACAAAAGCTTATGAGCTTGGAGCGGCTGATTATATAAAAAAGCCATTTCATCTAAAAGAGTTAGCCCTTAGGATAAATAGAGTTGCAACT
>JALVXV010000060.1 GCA_027038235.1 Campylobacterales bacterium
TTTTGCGACATCCGATTGACTTCGTTACACCTCCTCGCCATAGCTTTGGCTATGACTCGTCGGTGTGCCTCGCACTCGAATATCGCAAAAACCACTCAGTTTATGATATGGTGTGTAAGGTCAGTTAAAAATTAAAAATTTTAAGAAAAAAAATAGTGCTTCTAATATAAGTAGATATAGGAATATTTTTTTATATATAGATAGTAGTGATGTTGCTATATATGTTAATAGAAACCATAGAGGGGTTTTTATTGATATTTCTACGGTATGAAACTCTAGTAGCTTTAGCACCATACCATCAAGCAAATCTCCCTCTTTGATGATGTGCAAAAGTAGCTCTAATGGATAAAAAATGATAAAAACCATAGACAAAAATGGTGATAAAAGCTGAGAAATCGCAAATGATGGAAAAATATAGTGGACTATTGGTTGTATCATTATAAAAACCCAAAAGTTTATCAATATAAATATAAGCCATCTATTTAAATCTCCAAAGTAGTGTAAAAATAAAAAAATATAAAATACACCTGCTACTGAAAACCAAAAGGAGATACTAAAGATAAATGATGGATAAAATGCTAAGAGTAGGAGCATTGTTAAAAATAGTATCTTAAAAGAGAGTATCTTTATATATCTTATATAAAAAATATATCCTACAATCAGCATCACAAATGCTCTACTAAGAGATGGAATAAAACCAACAAGATATAGATATCCAAATAGAAAAAATAGAGCCACTATCATCAGGTCTAATTTTGGATTTCTATATGGAAAAAATTTATCTTGAAAAAATTTATAAAATGGAGTTAAAATAAAAAAGATCAAAAATGATAATACTCCTAAATGAAATCCACTTATAGCAACCAAGTGGGAAATACCAAGGGATTGTATCTTTTTTCTAATCTTTTTATCTATATTTGAACCAAGAAACAAAGCTGAAAAAATCTCTCTTGTGATATAGTTTTTATGCTGTAAAGCTATATAGCTTGATAGATAATTTTTTAAAAAGTTATCCTCTTTGTTGATTTTGATTATCTTATATATTGGAGCAAAAAAGCCTCTTAAGTATCTATAAAATGATAAATCTTTTGTATAAACTTTGCATTTTATAAAGCTATTTGTAAGATTTTTTATATCCTTTTTCCAAGAGATACCAAAAAATTTTACCCCATTGCTACTTTTTAATTTTAAAAGGGTATAACTTTTTCCATTTTTAGTAGTTTTATGATACTCATTTAAAACTTTTGCACTTATTGGATAGTATCTTAATGAGGTTAACTCTTTAAAATTTTGATACTCTAAAAGCAGATGAAAAAGAAAAATAGATAGTAAAATAAGAGTTAAAATAAAAAAGTGCTTTTTATCTAACTCCAACTCTTGCAAAGCTTATAGCCCTGAGGGTATCTCTATCTTTGTCTCTTTTACATCTTCATACACTATCTCTATAGGAATACTACCCTTTTCTACAAATCTAGTACAACTCTTTTGAAAGATAAGATCAGCTACACCAACAGGGCCATTTCTATTTTTGCCTATGATGATCTCAGCATCCTCCTCAGGTTTAGCAAAAAAGTTACTCTTGTACTCTTTGCCCTCATTTCTTGCTTTCATCTCTTTTTCCTTCTCCTCTCTTATCCTATAGACATCATCTCTATAGACAAAGAGTATAAGATCAGCATCTTGCTCTATCGCCCCACTCTCTCTTAGATCACTTAGCATTGGTCTTTTATCACTTCTACTCTCGAGGCTTCTATTTAGCTGAGAAAGAGCAATGATAGGGATATTTAACTCTCTTGCTAAGAGTTTTAAACCTCTACTTATCTCTGAAACCTCTAAATGTCTATCTTTTCCTCCACTTGAACTCATAAGCTGAAGATAGTCTATAATAGCAAGTGAAATTTCAGGATGATTTGTCTTTAATTTTCTAAGTTTACTTCTTACATGGTGAATATCTACCAGTCCATTGTCATCTACAAAGAGTTTTGAGTTGCTCATCTCATCCATCGCACTTGATAGTCTTGAAAGCTCATCATCATTTAGATCACCTATCTTTAGCTTTTGTAAAGGTATAGAGGTAATAGAGCTTAGCATTCTTAGCATCAACTGCTCTGCTGGCATCTCAAGAGAAAATATAGCAACCCCTAACTTATCTTTGATAGCCTTTTGGGCTAAATTAAGAGCAAAACTTGTCTTACCCATAGCAGGTCTAGCAGCTATGATGATAAGATCTCCCTCTCCAAAACCGGCTGTTAATTCATTTAACTTCCTAAAGCCTGTATCTACTCCAACTACCCCTTGATTGCCCCTTTTTTTCATCTCCTCTATATGTTTTAGAGTTGATTCAACTATTTCAGGTGAATCCCTAAAATCACTACTATTTGCCTCTTCAGTAATTTTATATAGTTTTTGCTGAACTAGATCTACTACATCTGATGAGGGCAAATCCTTTTCAATAGCTACCTCTTTTATATCACTTGTAAGTGAAACAAGCTCCCTTTTTATCGCTTTATCTTTTACCTCTTCGATATAAGCTGAGGTATTTGAGAGTGGATTTGATGAGAGTATTTCTAAAAATGCCTCCTCATCAAAAGCATTTTTTTGATGTAATTTCTTCTTTAAAAACTCTTCATCTATGGGTTTTTCCTCTTTATCACACTCTATCATAGCCTCAAAAAGATACCTATGAAATGGTAGATAAAAATCTTTTGGTTTCAATCTCTCTACAACACTCTCAAATGAGGCAGGATCAAAAATAATAGAGCTAAGAATAGCTTTTTCAAGATTGACACTATTTAATACATCAACCATCTTTTTCTACCTCCATTGCAGCATTTTCAACCTCTTTTACAAATCTCTCTACCAATTTATTCTCATCTAACTTTGCTATAATTTTACCCTTTTTTATGATAAGACCACTTCCCTTCCCATAGGCTATAGCGACATCAGCACCCTTTGCTTCGCCTAGAGCATTTACCGCACACCCCATCACTGAGATATTTAAAGGAGCAGTTATATGCTCAAGCCTCTTTTCAACCTCCTTGATAGCATTTACAAGGTTTGCCTCTATCCTTCCACAAGTTGGACAAGAGATGATATTTAATCCATCCTTTACCACTCCACTATCTTTTAAGATAGCTCTTGCAACCTCTATCTCTTTTTCAAGTTCGCCTGTTATGGATACTCTCATAGTATCTCCTATGCCCTCTAGTAAAAGTGTTCCAAGGGCGATAGAGGACTTTATAGTTGAGTGAAAAAGTGTACCAGCTTCAGTAACTCCAAGATGAAAAGGACACTCTACAAGTGGTCTTAGCATCCTATAAGCCTCTACTGTCCTTTGTACATCACTAGCTTTTAGAGAAACTTTAAAATTTAAAAAACCTAAATCTTCAAGATATTTTATATTATATAGAGCTGATTGGACCATGCCTTTTGCACTCTGACCATATCTGTTTTCAAATTGCTCCTCTAAGCTACCAGAATTTACCCCTATTCGTATAGAAATATCTCTCTCATTACAAGCTTTTATGATCTCTTTTACCCTTTGTTTGCTACCAATATTACCCGGATTTATCCTGATACCATCTACACTTTTTGCTGCTATCAATGCAAAGCGATAATTAAAATGAATATCAGCTACCAAAGGAAGTGAACTTCTTTTTTTTATCTCTTCTAAAGCATAGGCATCCTCATAGTCAGGCACTGCAACTCTTACTATATCACACCCTGCAAAATGAAGTCTTTTTATCTGCTTTAAAGTAGCCTCTACATCAGCGGTTTTACTAAAAGTCATGGATTGGACACTTATAGGAGCATCTCCTCCGACAGGAACATTACCTACATATATCTTTCTTGTTTTATATCTTTTTATCATTCAATCTCTTTTTTATCTATGTATAATATTTGACAAACTTTATCAAACAAACTCACTGTAAAATCCAAAATATTTTTGATTTCATCTTTTGAGGGCATTTTTT
>JALVXV010000061.1 GCA_027038235.1 Campylobacterales bacterium
TCTAAAAAAACTCTCAACTTATCTATATAGTCTTTTGCCTCAATCTTTTTACCATAAAAGAGTGAATAAAATAGTCTATTGTCATTCTCTTTTTTGTATGAGTATCTACCATGATCACAGATAAAAAATCCATTTACTCTGTCATTTCTCCTAGGTTTAAATCGATAGATAATATCATCTTGATATTTTGCTTTATCATGTCCTACTCTTAAGTTGCACCCTCTTGAACACTCCATGCAAATTCCATTGCCATGACTTAAAAACCATACTCTTTTTTTAAAGCGAAAGTCTCTATTGGTTAGTGCTCCTACAGGACAGAGATCTACAACATTTCCTGCATATGGGTTGTCAAATTTTTCTTCGGGAAATGTGGTAATGACTGAGCGATCACTTCTTTTTTCTACTATCAAATCATCTGTTTTGGTATAAATTTGAGTAAATCTAACACATCTTTTACAAAGTACACATCTCTCTTGGTCAAGCATGACCTCACTTCCAAGATAGATATGTTTTTTTGCCTTTACTTTTGGAGTATCTACTCGGCTATCATATAGCCCTACCTCCATGTAGTAGTCTTGGAGCTTACACTCACCTGCTTGATCACAAATAGGGCAGTCTGTTGGATGGTTGATAAGCTCTAGCTCTAAGATTCCTCGCTTGATCTTTTCTATCTTTTTGCCCTTGGTGCGAATGACCATCCCCTCTTTTACGATGGTATCACAAGCTATTTGGGGTCTTTTTTGTCCCTCTATTTCAACCATACACATTCTACAGTTGCCATCAGTTCCTAAGGATTTATGATAGCAAAAATGTGGTATAGATATACCATTTTCAAGCATTACATCTATAAGCAATGCCCCTTCATTGACCTCAATATCTTTGTTGTCAATATTTATAGTAAGCATAATTCCTACTTGTTAAAGGTAAAAAAACCTCTGTTTTTTAACCATAATTCTACACTTTACAAACTTTAATGAAGCTGTAATAAGTTTTAAATTTATATTAAATATAATTTCTTAAAATAATAATTATTTTTATGACATATATTAAGGGTATTTATAAAAAATAAATAAAAAAAATAGTATAATGCTACCCAATTAAGAGGCTAGGAGAAAAGATGAAAAAGATTGAAGCGATTATCAAACCATTTAAGCTTGAAGATGTAAAAGATGCTTTGACTGAAGTTGAGGTAAGCGGAATGACCGTAAGTGAAGTAAAAGGGTATGGAAGACAACAAGGTCATAGTGAGTTATATAGAGGGGCAGAGTATGTAGTGGATTTTCTTCCTAAGATCAAGATAGAGATCATTGTAAAAGAGGAGGATGTGCAAAAGGCTATAGATGCCATCATAAAGTCTGCTAGAACAGGAAAAATTGGCGATGGCAAGATATTTGTAAGCTCTGTAGAAAGAGTGATAAGAATAAGAACAAACGAAGAGAACGAAGAGGCAATATAGAGTTTTATTTTAGGTATCCTTTACTAAATTTAGATACTTTTTCAGTTGCCTTTAATCTCTTTTTTTGTATAATCCATACCTAAAAATTTTTACATAAGGTGTTATTATGGCAAATCATAAGTCTGCCCAAAAGAGAATTAGGCAAACAAAGAAAAGAACTGAGAGGAATAGATTTTACAGAACTAGGATCAAAAATATAACAAAAGCTGTGGAAGTTGCAGTTAAAGAGGGTAATATTGAGGTTGCAACAGAGGCTTTTAAAAAGGCCAATAAAAATCTACACAAGTATGTCAGCAAGGGTGTTTTAAAGAAAAATACAGCTGCTAGAAAAGTAAGCAGACTTCATCACCTTGTAAATAGCCTTTCAACTGCTGCATAAAACTTATAAATTATAAATAATGTTAAGAGAGAAACTATCTCCTTTTTTACAGAGATATGATGAAATAACCAAATTACTTAGCTCTCCTGATATTTCTAATGATATAAAAAAGATGACTGCTCTATCTAAAGAGCAGTCTGAACTTGAACCTATAAGAGAAAAAACACTAACATATATAGATATTTGTGATGCTATAAAGGAGAACAAAGAGCTACTTGAAGATAGCGAACTAGGTGAACTTGCTAAAGAGGAGTTAAAGGAGCTAGAGCCTAAAAAAGTAGAGCTTGAGAATGAGATAAGGCTACTACTTCTTCCAAAAGATCCAAATGATGATAGAAATGTTTATCTTGAACTTCGTGCTGGAACTGGTGGTGATGAGGCTGCACTCTTTGTAGAAGATCTCTTTAAAGCATATCTTAGATATGTTGATCTTCGAGAGTGGAAGAGTGAGATCATTTCAAGTAGCGAAGGAAGTGCCGGTGGCTTTAAGGAGATAATAGTACTTATCAAAGGGAAAGGAGCTTATAGCAGACTTAAATACGAAGGTGGAACACATAGAGTCCAAAGAGTTCCTCAAACCGAATCCCAAGGTAGAGTGCATACTTCAGCTATAACAGTTGCTATAATGCCCGAAGTTGATGATGTAGAGGTTGAGATCAACCCAAATGATTTAAAAATTGATGTCATGAGAGCTAGTGGGTGTGGCGGACAGTGTGTCAATACCACTGATAGTGCTGTAAGAATTACTCACTTGCCCACAGGCATAGTAGTAACTAACCAAGACCAAAAATCACAACATAAAAATAAAGATAAAGCTATGAAAGTCTTAAAAGCAAGACTTTACGAACTTGAAATGCAAGAGAAAGCAAAAGAGAATGCCGACATAAGAAAAACTCAAGTAGGAACAGGCGATAGAAGTGGCAGGATTAGAACATACAATTATCCACAAAACAGGATAACCGACCACAGAATAAACCTCACACTTTACCGCTTAGATGCCATTATGCAAGGCGGCCTCTTTGATGAGATAATAGACCCTCTCATAACTCACTACCAAACCGAAGCCATAAAAGAGGCTGGTATATAAACAAACCAAAGCAATAAAAGTTTCAATAATTACAATTTACAAATCCCAAATAGTGTTCCAAATTAAGTGGGTATATTGTATAATTTGTTACTATCAAATGAAATACTAAAAGTACCACTACAATACTATCATTTCAAGAAAAAAAGGTGGTGATAGTGCGATAAGTAAAGATAAAATAGATGGAACTATCCAAATAAAGCTATCCAAGATAGCTTTATGCAAAGTGAGATAGCAAAGCATTTGAGACTTACTTGTGAGTAGTATCAAAGATAGTGAAAAGTTAAAAGTTGAGCCTTGGCTCCTTTATAGTCTAAAGCTGCTGTAGAATACCTTTTGTAGAAATGTCCTGAGTGCCATTTGTTGTGGACTAATACAAAAATTTGACTTTTTCCCCTACACATTGTACAATTACTTATGAATAATAACAAAGAAAAAGATAACCTTATCCTTGAAATTGCCTCTTTGATAGAGCAAACCCCTAGTGCCAAACCGCTTAGTATGAATACACTTGACTTGTTGGATATAGAGGAGTTGAAAAAGATAAAATCTGTCCTTGAAAACTCTAAGCAAAATAGAAAAGAAGAGCTAAAGGATTGGGTTGAAGATATATATAATCATTGCAAATCATAACTATCGCCCTATCTTGCAATACACTCCAATTTTGTTGAATAATTTTTGGATCATTTTTCTATGGGTAAAAACTCTATTTTATCTTCATTATAGTATAGTATCTCACCCGTTTCAATCTTATAATACCAGCCTCTTATAGAGAGTTTTCCTTCTAAAACTTTATCTGTTACCAATGGATATGTAAGGATATTTTGCATAGAGAAGATAACTGATATTTGCTCTGTAAGCTTTAATTTCTCCTCTAAACTCATAGGCTCTTTTTTTGCTATATTTTCTACTATTTCTCTTGCTTCATCTCCAAGTTCAAGCCATTTTTTAAGGTGGGCTACTTCACTCATGTCATGATGGTCTTTTTCATAAACACCTTTTATAGCTCCGCAATGGGAGTGTCCGCAAATAATTATATTGCTTACTTTTAGG
>JALVXV010000062.1 GCA_027038235.1 Campylobacterales bacterium
ATGGCAAAGTATTTGCATTTAGGAACACCTTATGTATCATGGGCTATAGCAGCTGGTATTTACCTATTGGTTTTTGTCATGCAAAAAATAAGAGTTAAAACACAAGGGGCTTATGTGCCTGATAAAGTAGGCTTTTAAAAAAGCTTAGAGCATAGAGCTAAGAGCTAAGAGCTTTTAGCTTTTATGCTTTAGCATAAAAAAGAACTCCGGCTATATCTTTTCTGACTACTAGTTTTTCTTCTAAAAGTTTTTTAAGTATTTTTTTTGAACTATTACTAAAAAAGTTTTCTATATCAAATTGACTTTGAGGACGGCGAGATAGAAGTCTCATTATATCACTTTTGTTAAAATCCTCTTTTTTTGTTGGTCTATTTTTATATATTATCGAAAGAGGTAGATTTGTAAACTCTTTTGCTACTTTATCTATCTTATCTTGAGAAACAGGCTTGACTTTATATGCTGGGGGTCTATCTATAGTTCCTATGTCAACTCTATTTGGTTTTATAGATTGTAAAACCTCATTTATCTTTTTTATCTCATCTTCACTATCATTGATACCCTTTACTAAAAGTATCTCTATAACAA
This sequence comes from Campylobacterales bacterium, assembly GCA_027038235.1. Lineage (GTDB taxonomy): Bacteria > Campylobacterota > Campylobacteria > Campylobacterales > JALSKU01 > JALSKU01. The sequence goes on from JALVXV010000062.1 coordinate 586, forward strand.
GTTGACTTGAAGACTCTTTTGAAAATTTTTCCATACATTGATATAATACCTCTATCTCTATGCCTTTTATGGCTCTATCTATCTTTTTAAAGCACTTTTGTGTTGCACAATCAAGAGATAATTTTACTATATCTATCTTTTTTAGTGCATTTTGAACTCTTTTTTCACAAATTGTAGAACCATTTGAGAGGATGAGTAGTTTTTTATCCTGTTTTATCCTGTTTAATTGATCTACTAAAGATTCCAACTCATTATATAAAGTTGGCTCTCCATTTGAAGTGATGGTTATAACATCAATATTGCTAAACCTCTTTAAAGCATCCTTTACTTCTGATATAATATCTTCAACTTTTGGAGGATTTTGTATAAAAGAGATGGGTTTAGCACTCTTTAACTCACAATAAAGACAATCAAAATTACATGACTTTACATCTGGACTAAGATCAATTCCAAGTGAAATGCCAAATCGCCTAGAATTGACAGGTCCAAAAATATATCTCATTTTTTAGTAATTTCTTGACATAGTGATACAAAATACTTAGCATTTTCTACTGGTACATCTGGCAAAATCCCATGGCCTAAATTAAATATATGTCTGCCATCTTTCATGGTATTAGCAATAGAAGTTACACACTCTTTTATCATCTCTTTTGAGTAGAGTCTACAAGGCTCCATATTTCCTTGCAAAACATATCTACTTCCAAGTTTCTCTTTTGCTAAAGCCATAGGAGTTGACCAATCAACTCCAAAGACATCAAATTCTCCATCTATATCATCAAGATATGTGCCTATGCCTTTTGGAAAGACTATAATAGGGGTATTTGGATATTTTGATTTGATATAGGAGCAAATATCTTTTATATATCTCCAACTAAACTCCATATAAGCACTCTTTTCAAGTGCAGCTGCCCATGAGTCAAAGATTTGTACTACATTTGCACCTGAGAGGATTTGATTTTCAAGGTAGAATTTAACTACATCACTTACCTTTTGCAAAAGATAGTGCATTAGCTTTGGATCTGTGTAGATGAGTTTTTTTACTATATTGTAAGTTTTTGTCCCCTGACCCTCTATCATATAGGTTGCAAGTGTCCAAGGAGCTCCACTAAAGCCTATGAGAGCCTTTTTAGAATCTAACTTCTCTCTTACTATTTTTATAGTATCATAAACATAGGTCAATTTGTCTGCTGCTTTTTTTCCACCTATTAGAGCATCAATATCCTCTACACTCTTTATAGGTTTTTCAAAAATAGGCCCCTCTCCTTTTACAAAATCAAGTTTCATCCCCATCTCATTTGGTACGACCAAAATATCACTAAAAAGTATAGCAGCATCAACTCCAACTATATCAACAGGTTGTAAAGTAACTTCAGCAGCGAGTTTAGGGGTGTGGCAAAGGTTTAAAAAATTTCCAGCCTCTTTTCTTACCTCCATATATTCAGGTAGATATCTTCCAGCTTGTCTCATCATCCAAACAGGAGTGTATGGAGTCTCTCTTCCCTTACATGCATCGACAAATATCATCATTTTCCTTTTTCAATTTTATATTTCATTTTCAATGTTTTGAATTTTTGTGCAAAAAGTACAACCCCAAAGCTAAAGCTAAGATAGAAAGTGCAAAATAGAGCATCTCTTTTGCTCCATTATATTCAGTATGTAAAACTCTTTGAAAAAAGCTTACTACCAACACCATAACAATAACTTTTGCTATCTTATCTTTTAGCTGATCTAAACTTTTTATCTCTAGGAGTTTATTTGTCTTTTCATCACTATCAGCTTCATCAATTTCGCTGATAAAAAGCTCATAAAGTCCAAAAGAGAAGATAAATAAAACAACAGCTATCAAATACAGATCAACCGCACCGATAATGGTCGATACAAGGTTTTCATGAAGTTTTGGTGGATGAGAATGGGCAAAGAGGGCTTTGATAGTAAAGATAGATATGGAGTATATATCAAGACTAGCAATAATAAAAAGCACAATAGCTCCTAAAAGCCCAAATATTACTGAAAGTATGACTATAAATCTACTTCGCCAAATAAGCCCTTCAAAGATTCTCTCTATCATTATCTATCCTCTAGCTCTATCCATTTAATCGCAATTCTTACAGCATTTGTCGCCGCTCCTACTCTTAGCTGATCTGCAACATTAAAAAAGTGCAAAATATTACTCTTGTATATATCTTTTCTAATTCTTCCTACATAAGTTGTATCTGTATCAGTTGCAATAATAGGCATAGGGTATATCCCCTCTTCTAAATTATCCATAACTTCAACATTTTCAAAATTATTTAATGCCCCTTTTACTCTATCAAGATCTACTTCAACTCCATCTTCAAATGTAACGGTTATAGATTCGCTATGGCTTCTAAGTACTGGAACTCTCACACAAGTTGCGGCAAGTTCAAAATTTTTATGGAGTATCTTTTGAGACTCTTTAACCATCTTCATCTCCTCTTTGGTAAAGCCATTTGGTTGAGGAGTATCGATCTGAGGTATAACATTGAGTGCAATTTGGTGCAAAAAGGCCTCCTTTTTACTCTCATCAAGTTTAAAAGCAAAAAAGTCTTGCATCTGCTTAACTAACTCTTCCATACCCTTTTTACCAGCTCCACTTGTAGCTTGGTAAGTACTGACATCTACTCTTTTTATACCATAAAGATCATCAAGTGGCTTTAGAGATAGAACCATCTGTATAGTTGAACAATTTGGATTTGCGATGATACCTTTTGCTCTCCAAGCATTTATATCTTCAGGGTTTACTTCAGGTACGACTAGTGGTACATCCTCATCCATTCTAAAATGGCTTGAATTGTCTATGACAACCGCTCCACTCTCAGCAGCTATTGGGCAAAATTTAGCTGATATGCTCCCTCCTGCACTAAAAAATGCTATATCAACCTCCTCCTTTTCAAAGATATCATCAGTAAGCTCCTTAACTTTATAAGTTTTTCCAAGAAGTTTTACCTCTTTGCCCACACTACTTTTACTTGCTAATGGTACAAGGTTTGCTACTGGAAAATTTTTCTCTTGCAAAACTCTAAATATCTCTTCACCAACAGCACCAGTTGCACCCACAACTGCTACATTAAATTTTCTCATTTTTTCTCCTATTTCGTGATTCGTAACTCGTGATTCGTGATTAGGGGTTTATTTTCAATCCTAAAAACTAAAACCTACTCTCTAAAAATAGATCATCCTTTGTTATGGTATCATTTTCACTCAATATCGCAGCTCTTTCAATCACTGAAATCAGCTCTCTTATATTGCCTGGCCAATTATATCTCAAAAGCTCATCCATTGCTTCATTGCTTATAATTTTATCACCAAAACCATACTTTTTACAAACTATTTTTAGAGTTTTTT
>JALVXV010000063.1 GCA_027038235.1 Campylobacterales bacterium
TATTACGATTTGACCCGATATAAAGGGGATTGAGACGCTAAAGCAACACCTCTAATCATTCCATAGTTGACAATTACGATTTGACCCGATATAAAGGGGATTGAGACCTTTACTTTGCTGAGTTATCTACTGTGCTTTGTTATTACGATTTGACCCGATATAAAGGGGATTGAGACGGTTAAGCAAAGAGACTGTTTGGCTGTTTGAACATTTAGCCTACGGTGGTGCTAAAGCACAACACCTACGGTTCCGTCGCTACAAACGACAAGCAGTTGTCGTTTGCTTAACGCTCCTCATGATTTGACCCGATATAAAGGGGACTTGTCACTCCGTGAAGTGAATAGTTAAAAGTGAATAGTTGTTTTTTTGTTAAGTAAGTTTTTTTACTTGTTCATCACTTTTTAGTATTTACTATTTTTTTGATGTTTGTTTTTTCTTCACTAATAAAGTATCATTTAAAATGTGTTATAATCAGTCTATAACACTAGAGGAGTTTTTCATGTCAATAACAGATATAGACAATATACCCATAGCTGAAAAATTTTTAATGATGGAACAGTTATGGGAAAGCATGAGTAAAGATGCTAACAACAACGGTTTTTCTCCTTTATGGCACTTTGATATCCTAAATGATAGAGAACAAAAAATTATAACAGGAAAATCAACTTTTTCAAGCCTAGATGAAGCTAGAGAACGATTACAAAAGTTAGTATAATGAAAATTGAGATACTTGCTGATGCTGAGCAAGATATAGAAACTGGTATCTATTTTTATGAAGCACAAAAACAAGGTTTAGGGAGATACTTCTTAGACACTATATTAGCTGATATAGACTCTTTGATTATCTATGCAGGTATTCATATTAAAATAAAAGGATATTATCGACACTTGTCTAAGCGTTTTCCTTTTGCTATATATTATAAAATCTTAGGCGATACAATAAAAGTTTATGCTGTTTTAGATTGTAGAAAAAATCCATCATTAATAGAGAAAAGATTAGACTAATTGTATTTCTTTTTATAAAGATATATTTTTTATTTTAACTTTGTTATCTCTTCTAAAATCATAAGCACTCACTAAAAAGACAACTTTTGTTCTTAAAAGTTGATATACTTCTAAAAAATAAGGAGTATATAGTGACCGAGTTTATCCATTGGTTTTCAATAAACTATCCAGAGTACAAAGAGGCACTTTTAAACTGCCACCACAATTTTGACAAGCACGAGATAAATCCCTATCATGTAGAGGGGGATTGTTGGTCGCATACTATGATGGTCTGCAAGGTAGCCGAGTTAAAGGGTTACAACAGAGTGGTACAGGTATCTGCTCTGCTTCATGACATTGGTAAGCCACAAGCTAGAAAGATAAACCCAAAAAATAACCATGTTCAGTTCTTTGGTCATGAGGAGATTTCTGCTGTTATGGCAAAGCCTTTGGTTGCCGATTTGGTAAAGAGAGAGATGTTAACCAAAGAGGAGGCAGATGAGATTTTAGAGATTGTTGAGTTGCATGGTACGCTCTATAAGATGAGTCATGAAGAGATTGTTAAGAGGTTTCGAGGTCGAGAGGCGTTTTTTAAGGAGCTTGTAGAGCTTGTTGAGTGCGATGGATTGGGTAGATTTGCTAACTGTTACGATTTTGACAAAGAGGAGTTGCTAAAACTCTTTAACTAGACAGTTTTTGTCCAAAAAATCTACTATAATATACTCATAAATCAAAAAGGAAGATGATGAAAAAACTATTTTTGCTATTTTCGCACACATTAACAGATGCACAAGAGAGTGACGCTAAAGCCTCATTGGGTGTAGAGGAGTTTATGGCTCTGCCTAGTGAGTTGCAGACGCTTTGGTCAAACATTCCACCACATCTTACAAAGTTAGATGACTATTTAGAGCCTCTAAAGGAGTATATTCGCACCAATGCCAAAGAGGGCGATGTATTTTTAATTCAGGGTGACTTTGGTGGTTGCTACGAGATGGTTAGTTTTGTAAAGAGTTTAGGCTTTAAGGCTGTTCACTCTTCTACTAAGCGTGATGTGGTGGAGAAGATGGTTGATGGGAAGGTGCTTAAAACTTCGGTTTTTGAGCATGTTTTGTTTAGAGCGTTTTAGGGGGGAGAGATGAGACGAGCAGTTATTACAGTTTTAGGCTTAGCTGGTGGAAAAGTAGAAAAAGATAATAATGAATTAAAAGCTATTAATTTTAAAAGCAAACATGATTATTATTTCAATAAAAAAGAAAAATTACCTCAATATTCTAACACTTTGCCTTTGCTGATAGATAAATATCAAGATGATTATGAGATTATACCTCTTTATACAAAGGAAGCTAAACTTGTTCAGTCAAAGATTCTTATTGAAAATGAAGATAAAAAGAGTAGTTTGTCTATTTTTGATGATGATAAATATTTGATTGAAGATGAAAATGATTTTGTCTCATTGCTTTCTCTGATTGGTAAAACAATGGATAGTTATGATAGGGTTATTGTTGATATTACTCATGGATTTAGACATATGCCTATTTTAGTTACTATTAATTTGATTATGGAAAATATTAAGGATATTGAGAAAATAGAGCATATATGGTTTGCAAAAGAGATAGTTAAAGCAGATGCTGATACTAAAGGAGAGTATCATTTAATTGATTTAAAAAACTATCTTGATTTAGCAAGTCTATCTTTTATTATTAAAAATTTTAAAGATAATTATACTATTGCTTCAAGTATTAAAATATCTGGCGAAAGATATAGAGAACTAATAGTTCATCTTAATTTTTTCTCAAAAGATATTATGGCACTCTCTTTTAATAATCTATTTTACAATACTTATCCTGCTTTAGATAAAGTACTTCTTGAAATGAAAGATGATGATTTACTTAAAAAGGATTTAAAAGAGCTTCAAAAAGCACTAAAGATATTTGAATATCATAAACATAAGCGTTATAGACTCTACTTTAGACTTGCTAAGGAGTTAAAAGAAAAAGGGTATCTTTTACAAGCAGTTGCTTTGATTGCTGAGGCAAAAGGATATTATGTAAAGAGTTCAATGAAGTCCGTTAGTAGTAAAGTAAGAAACTATTTTGAAGTAATTGAAAAAAAGATAGAAGATAAAGAAAGTTTTGATAACTATAGTAAATATACCTATTATCAATTAAATCAGGAGTGTAAGACAATATATAGTACAAACTTAAATAAAATTTTAACAAATAATAGTTTTTTTCAAAAAAAATTTAAATATATAAGAGATAAAGATGTCATAAAAGAGATAAAGAATAACATAACATACAATCATAATTTTAAGAATTTTATTTGGTATGATTTACGTAATCAGTTAGTTCATGCAAATAGTATAGAAAATATAGGCAATGTAAAAGGAGAGATAAATAAAGAAATTATAGAGTTTGAAAAGTATTGTATTGAAGATAATATTTTGAACTATTCAGAGTAGGTAAACAGTAATGCAAACCCAAAAAAAAACAAAAGCCCTCTACCGATTAATGGAACTCTTCCTAACCCAAAAAGAGATAAGCCCATACGATGAGAATTTGCTACATGAGTTTGGGTGTAATCGTAAGACCTTAGAGCGTTATTTGGGTGAGATAGAGGAGCAGTATGGGCATATTGTTACCATTAAAAAGGCTCGTAAAAAGGTCTGGAGAATGGTGTCGGCATCGGATGTTTTTATGGAGTTTATTAAAAACAGCGATGACATTACAGGGCTGTTTTTGATGGCTCAAGAGTTTGACCCCTACATCTTTAAAGAGATAGAAAAAGGCACACTCTCTAAGATTTCTAAAAATGATGAAGATGTATTTTTGTTTAAAAACTCCATTATGGAGGAGCTAAATAGTGAAGAGTCAAAAAAGATTTTTAAGAATCTAAAACAGGCTATTAAGAGGCGAGAGTATCGAGATATTGTCTACTACTATGATGAGTTAG
>JALVXV010000064.1 GCA_027038235.1 Campylobacterales bacterium
GTTTAAAGAGCTTTTGGAACAATTTGGTTTAAATGAGTTTGTAGGATATGAAAGCATAAAAGCTACATCAAAAACTCTTGCACTGCTTGATGAAAATTTTAAAATAGTTGATAGCATAAAAAAAGATAAAAAGGGATGGATACTACTTGATAAGACTCCATTTTATGCTGAAAGTGGCGGACAGTGTGCAGATAGCGGGGAGTTGTTAAAAGATGATAAAATAGTAGCAAAAGTTTTAGATACTCAAAAGTTTTTTGACTTAAATTTATCACAGATCAAAGCTTTAGAAGATGTAAAAAGTGGTGAAACTTATGAAGCTATCGTTGATAAAAGCAGATCTGAGATACAAAAGCACCACTCTGCTACTCACCTTTTACACTCAGCTCTTAAAAAAGTTTTAGGAGAGCATGTCAATCAAGCAGGAAGTTTGGTGCTAAAAGATAAACTTAGATTTGATTTTTCTCATCCAAAGGCAATGAGTTCAAGCCAGATAGAAAAAGTGCAAGATATGGTAAACTCTATCATCCAAAGAGCAATCCCCTCCAAAACGGATGTAATGAATGTCGAAGATGCTAAAAAAAGCGGAGCTATGGCACTTTTTGGTGAAAAATATGGTGATGAGGTAAGAGTTGTAAGTTTTGGTGAAGTTAGCAAAGAGCTCTGTGGTGGAACACATGTAAAAAATTCAGCTGAGATAAACTCATTTTATATAACAAAAGAGAGCGGTGTGAGTGCAGGAGTAAGAAGAGTAGAAGCGGTATGCGGAAAAGCTGCCTATGAGCACTCGAAAAATTTTATAAAAGAGTATGCACTTATTTGCGAAGAGGTTAAAAATAAAGATCCTCATATCGGTATCAAAAGATTCAAAGATAAGATAAATGAGCAAAAAGATGAGATAAATAAACTTTTAAATAGCTCTAAAAAAGATGTTGAGATTGAAAAAATCGGTGAAGTAAATCTTATAGTGTCTGAAGTTGAAGCAGGTGATATAAAAAATTTGATAGATGAGTATAAAAACAAGATAGATAAAGTCGCTATAATGCTTTTTCAAAAAAGAGGCAATAAAGCTCTGATAGCTTGTGGGGTAAAAAATATAGATATAAAAGCTGGAGCTTGGATAAAAGAGGTTGCACCCATACTTGGTGGAAATGGTGGAGGTAGAGATGACTTTGCCCAAGCTGGTGGAAAAGATGTATCAAAATTAAATGATGCGATTAAAAAGGCTAAAGAGTATGTGAAAAATAGGGTGAAGGATGAAGGTTGAAGGAAAAAAATAATGATCAATAAAGAAGAGATTATCCGATACTTGCGAGACAATAGACAAATTTTTTTAGAAAAGTATAGTATGGATAGTTTTATGTTGTTTGGTTCTTTTGCAAGAGATGAAAATAGAGATAAAAGTGATATAGATATTGTATATTCTTTAAAAAAAGGAGCTAAATTAAATTTTGATAAATATTTAGAGCTTGAAAAGGAGTTGCAAAAGGCTTTTGGGAAAAAAGTGGATTTGATAAATCAAAAAAAGCTAAATCCTCTTGTAAAATTAAATGCTACTAAAGATTTTATATATGTTTGATCCAAAAAATTTGACCTATATATTAACAATGCTTGAAGCAATAGAAAAGATAATGCTTTATACTGAAGAATTTAACGATGAAGAGAGTTTCTATTTTGCAAATAAACAGTTAAATTTTAATGCTGTGGTAAATTTACCTATTGTTTGCGGTGAAGAGAATAAAAAAATAGATAAAAGATTGAAAACTTCAAAAGAGATTAATTGGCAAAATATATCAGCAATGAGAGATAAGATTTCACATAATTATAGAGGCATTGATGAAAGCATAGTATGGGATATAGTGCAAAACTATTTACCCAAATTAAAAAAAGCACTTATAGAAATGGTACCTAAGGTAGAAAATTATCAACTATATATCAAAGAGGCACTAAAAAGCGACTACTATCAAGAAATAGACTATTTAAAAACAATATTTAAAATGGATAAAGATAAATGAGAGAGTTTTTTATAGATTTTTTTACAAATTATGGTAGATATATTGTGTTTTTACATATCATTTCAGCTGTTATATGGATAGGGGGAATGATAATTGTAAAATTTGTTGTAGCTCCAACTATGGCTCATATCCAAGATCCTAAGCTTAGATTGGCAAAGATACTTGAAATCATGCAAAGATTGCTTAATTTTGCGATGATTTTTATGATACTTATAGCTATAACAGGAGCATTTATGAGTTTAGGGCTTGATTTTAGACACTCTTTGCCCTCTCTTTATATACTTATCCATATAAAAGAGGCTGTTTGGACATTGATGGCTTTAAATTTTATATATATCTACAGGAAGAGAAATGCAGCACAAAGACAGTTTTTAAAGGGAGATGTTGAGAGTGCTACTGAGAGTATATTTACTATAGGTAGTTATCTTCTGCCTCTAAATATACTTTTGGGATTTGTAGCTATCTATTTTGGTGTAATTCTAAGGGGGCTTTGATGCTAATTTTAGCCTCCTTATCCCCTACAAGAGCAGAGATACTTAAAAGTTTTGGTATCAGTTTTAAGCAAAAGGGTTGCAATTTTGACGAAGATGGGATAAAAACAGATTTAGCAAAAAGTTTTGTCTATTTAGCCTGTAAAGGAAAGATGGATAGTTGCAAAGAGAGTTATGGGCTTGATATACCTTTACTTTGTGCTGATACAGTTGTATCCACAAAAGGTAAGATATTAAGAAAGGCAAAAGATAAGAAAGAGGCAAAAGATATACTCTTAAAGCAGAGTGGAAGTGAGGTAGATATACTAACTTGCATGATGTATGAAAGTAAAAAATTTAGTTTTATTGACCTATCTCAAACAAGATATATCTTTAAAAAATTTGATGAAGAGGATTTGGAAAACTATTTAAGAAGCGATGAATGGAGAGGTAAAGCTGGAGCTTGTATGGTAGAGGGATTTTGTAAAAAGTATATAAAAGAGGTTGTAGGACTTGAGAGTACTGCTAAAGGACTTCAAATAGAAAAACTTTTGCCTTTTATCAAGGTAGGAGTAAAGGGGTAGAGGTGGAGGGGAGCTTAGAGCTAAGAGCTAAGAGCAAAGAGCTTGGAGCCTTTGTCTTGGAGGCAAAAGAAAAAACCCTACATCCTATATCCTATTCTCGTGAGTTAAAAGCTATAAAAAGAGCAAATAGATATAGAAAAAGAGAAGTTTATCATGAGAAGCTAAAAGATTTTGCATCCAATGACTATCTTGGGCTTTCTAAAGATAGAGGAGTTTTGAAAAAGGCTTATAAAAGAGTTAAAAGATACAAATTTCACTCTCCTAAAGCCTCAACTTTAGTAAATGGCTACCATCCCATACACAAGGAGTTTGAAGAGTATATTGCTAAGATAAATGGATTTGAAAAAGCTTTGTGTGTAGGTAGTGGTTTTTTAGCAAATCTTTCACTATTTGAGGCACTTCCAAGAAGGGGTGATTTGCTACTTTTTGATGAGGAGTTTCATGCAAGTGGACTAATAGCTGAAAAATTAAATGATGCTACAGTTGTTAAATTTAGACACAATAGCTCTAAAGATTTGAAAAAAAAGATAAAAGAGTATAGATATAACCACAAGGGTAGGGTTATCATAGGAGTTGAGGGAGTTTACTCTATGAGTGGGGATTTGATAAATCCTAAGATCTTTGATGTAGCAGATAAGTATCAAGCTCTGCTTGTAGTAGATGAGGCTCATAGTGTAGGAGTTTTAGGAAAAAATCTTTTAGGAGTTTTTGAGTATTTTAATATAAAACCAAAACCAAATCATATAAAGATGGGAACACTCGGAAAGGCTTTAGGTAGCTATGGGGCTTATATTTTAAGCTCAAATGAGATTTATCAATTTTTAACCAATAGAGCAAAAGCTATTATATATGCTACTGCCCCATCT
>JALVXV010000065.1 GCA_027038235.1 Campylobacterales bacterium
GTTCTTCATTGTAAGGTACTCCTACATTTTTAGATAATCGTAAATTATGATCTTCTCTTTCTTCTTTCTTTTTAGATTTTTTAAAAATCTTACCTAAAAAACTCATAGTAACTCTCCTCATTAAGTTTTTTCTAATTTTCCAATCATACATTATACTACTTTTTTTCTTAAATTACTTTTTTATAACCTTATTTGTTTAATTTCAGTAAAAATATTCTATAATTTCAACCAACTTATATAGAGGGGTAGTTTTGTCTAAAGTTTTCTGTGATCACTGTAGGCTCGAGTTTGATGAAGATGTCATGATAAGAGATAAGAGTGATGGTGATATAAAATATTTTTGCTGTAAAGGGTGTCAAGGTATTTATCATCTTTTAAAAGATGAGGGCTTGGATAACTTTTATGAAAAGGTAGGCAATAACAAGCTTAAACCCCCTAAAGAGTTGAGTGATGATCTTTATAAATTTGACCTTGAGGGTTTTAAGAAAAAGTATATCATCCAAAAAGAGGGTCTTTGTGAAATAAATCTTATCATAGAGGGTATCCATTGCTCGGCTTGTGTATGGCTAAATGAAAAGGTACTTCATCAAACAGAGGGTATCGTAGAGGCTAGTATAAATTATACAAATAATAAAGCAAAAATAGTATGGGATGTAGATACTATAAAATTGTCTCAAATCATCCAGAAGATAAGAAGTATTGGTTATAATGCCTATCCATATGATCCTAAACTTCAAGAGGAAAAGGCAAATCAAGCAAGAAGAGATTATTACTCAAGACTGCTTGTAGCTATATTTGCTACTATGAATATCATGTGGATAGCTATCGCTGAATATACTGGGTATTTTACCGGCATGAGAAGTGATATAAAAAATGTCTTAAATATTGCTGAATTTATTCTTGCTACTCCTACACTTTTTTATACAGGATGGGTCTATTTTAAGGGTGCATACTTTGGGCTAAAAAATAGATTTGTCAATATGGATCTGCTTGTAGCAACAGGTGCAACTTTGGCTTATATCTACTCTCTTTATGCGATGATTAGTGGAAATGGGGAGGTATATTTTGACTCTGTTACAATGATAATTACATTTGTATTTATCGGAAAGTATCTTGAAGTTTTAAGCAAAAAAAGTGCAGTTGATAGTATAGATAGTATCCTTAGTTCAACTCCTACTGAAGTATTAGTAGTAGATAAAGATGAAAAAACTTTAGTACCAGTAGAGGAGATAAAAGAGGGTGATATTATAGAGATAAAGCCCGGTGATAAGATAGTCATCGATGGTATTATCATCATGGGCGAGGGTAGTTTTGATCTCTCAAGCTTAACAGGGGAGAGTGAGCCTATATATAAAAAGCAAGGAGATGAGATCATTAGTGGCTCTATTGGGCTTGATGCAGTGATAAGATATAAAGCTACTAAAGATTATAGCAACTCTATGCTTTGTACTATTGCAACTTTGCTTGATGAATCTATCACAAAAAAGCCCCACATAGAAAAACTTGCTGATAAAATTAGTGGATATTTTTCTTTTGCTATTTTATTTTTATCACTTATGACACTTTTGTTTTGGTATTTCTATCTTGATAGTGGCTTTGAGAGAGCTTTGATAGTGGCTATTTCGGTTATCGTTATAGCTTGTCCTTGTGCTTTGGGTCTTGCAACTCCTATGGCGACACTTATTGGTATAGGAGTTGCCTCTAAAAAGGGTATCTTATTTAAGGAGGCTACATTTTTAGAGAGTATGGCAAAGAGCGATACTTTGGTACTTGATAAGACAGGAACCATTACAGAAGGAAAGCCAAAAGTTATAAAATTTGATTCTCTTAAGGAGTTTGATATAGATATTTTATACTCTCTTGTAAAATCTTCTAAACACCCTATTAGCAAGGCTATTGCAAAATATTTAGAGCAAAACTACAAAGGCATAAAAGAGATAGAGTTAAAGGAGATAAAAAATATAGAAGCAAGAGGTATAAAAGCAAAATTTGATGAGAAAAGAGTTTTTGGAGGTAATGTAAGACTTATACAAGAGATGGGGATAAATTTTAGCACAAAAAAAGAAAATAGTATCTTTATCTTTGCGATAGAAGATAGTATAAAAGCGGTAATTGAGCTAAAAGATACTCCAAAAGAGGGAGCAAAAGAGGCTATCAAAGAGATAAAAAAGATGGGGTTAAAGAGTATAATGTTAACAGGTGATAATGAAAAAGTGGCGAAAAAGATTGCTAAAGAGGTAGGTATCGATGAGGTTTATCACTCCTTGTTTCCAAAAGATAAAGCTGATATTGTTGAAAAACTACAAAAAAAAGGAAAGATTGTCATAATGGCAGGAGATGGGATAAATGATGTACTAGCTCTATCTCTAAGTGATATAGCTGTAAGCTTAGGAAGTGCGGCAGAGGTGAGTGTAGAAGTAAGTGATGTGGTTTTATTAAATGATGATATGATCTCTTTAAAAGATGCTATAAAGTTAAGTAAAGTAGTTTTTCTAAGTATAAAAGAAAATCTTGTGCTCTCTACTATTTATAATACTATTATGATACCATTAGCCATGATGGGGTATGTTATACCATTGGTTGCAGCTTTGAGTATGTCGCTTAGTTCACTTTTGGTGGTTGGAAATTCGTATCGAATTAAATTAAAAATGAAAAATGAAAAATGAAAAATGAAAAATGAAAAATTTAGGATTTTAAATGAGTAGTGGAATAATAGCTATAATGATAGGGGTTTCAACTTTTTTGGGTGCTTTAGGGCTTTGGGCACTTTTATGGGGATTAAGAAGTGGACAATTTGATGATCAAAATAAATTTTTAGAGGGTGCAAAATTTGATGGAGAAGATGAATTAAATGATGCTATAAATTTAGAAAAGAGAAAAAAAGAGATAAAAAAGAAGAAGGAGCAAAAGGGGTATGCTCCTCCAGGTTAATTACTTGATAGTTGCTATGTAATCAGCTACAGCTTTGATTTGCTCATCGTTGTATGTAGCTACTTGACCCTTCATAACACCTTTCATAGATCCGCCGAAAGTTCCGGCTTTATATCCCTGTAATGCTTTTACTATCTCATCAGCTTTCATGCCTTTAACAACTTTAGAAACACCAAGTGCTTTTTTGCTAAAGTCAGCACCATGACAACCTGCACACTTTGCACTCAAAGCTTTACCGTCAGCAGCCATTAATGATAATGCACCCGCAGTTACCAATGTAGCAATTACTAATTTTTTCATATACTCTCCTTGAAAATTATTGTAAATGGTATTATAGCTATTTTTTCTTTATGAAAGCTTATTTTTAAATTAAGCTTTTAACTCTTATGGATATTAGATTATTTTTTTACTATAATACGAAACATTCATGTCAATTTATCGACACAAACAAGAATGAAAAGCTTAGAGCCAAGAGCTTAGAGCTTAGAGCTTCTAGTATCTAGTAGCTTAATCCGAAGGATTTCCAAGTGAAAAAAGTGATGGTTTTCTTTTATTTTGCTTTGTTGAGTTTTAGTATGTTAAGGGCTGGAGAAAGTAGTTGTAAAGAGAGTAGTTATTTGGATTTTAAAGGTAATAAAAATCAAAGTGAAAAAATACTACAACAGTTAGTTCAAAAAAATCCAAAAGATATGAAGTGCATTTTAAAACTGATACATACCTATCTTAAAAATGGTAAAGTTTCAAAGGGATTTGAACTATTGGTACATGCTAATGAGATAGATAGTGATTTTATCAAAAACAATAAAATTTATAAAGTTTTAAAGATAGCAAAATATTTAACAAATTTAAAAAAACAGGCCATAAGAGATAACGATATAAACTCTTGGAATATTTTGGGTATGACCTATTATAAAATGGGTGTTTTTAACGAATCTTTTAAAGCTTATACAAAAAGCTTACAGCTAAATCCAAACCAAATAGAGCCAAGACTTTCC
>JALVXV010000066.1 GCA_027038235.1 Campylobacterales bacterium
GAGGCTTTAGGAGAAGCAGATATCATGATAGCTGCTACCATTGGAGCAATGCTTGGAGTAAAGTTAGCTCTTTTTGCTATATTTTTATCAGCCATTATCGCACTACCAGCCTTTTTAATAGCAGGAAAGAGAGATTTTCAACTCCCCTTTATTCCATTTTTAGCGATAGCTCTATTTTTGACATATATGTTTGATGGGTATTTTTCAAAACTCATAGAGTGGCTATATCAATGACTAAAATAGGTAAATATATCCTCAAAAATTTTATCGAATCATTTAACCCTATATTTTTTACACTCTTTTTTATGGTCTCCATAATATACTTTATAAAAATTGCCCAAATAACAGCTATCATAAAGGTTACATTTTTGGAACTTGGAGAGCTTTATATTTTTATTCTTCCAAGGATTATCATATATACCTTTCCTATGGTTTTTTTCATCTCCATAGTTTTAAGTCTTGTAAAAATGTCAAAAGATAATGAACTAAGTGTCATATTCTCCTTTGGTGTTTCACCAAATAAGTTAGTAAAGATATTTTTTATACTCTCTTTGGCAACCTCTTTATTTTTGCTACTTAATGCTCTATTTTTAGTGCCAATTTCTAAACAGTTATATAAAAATTTTGTAGATATAAAAAGAGCTGAAGCTAAACTCAATATAAATGCCATGGAATTTGGACAAAAGTTTTCAAATTGGCTTGTCTTTATAAATAGATCTGATAAGCAAAATAGCTTTAAAGATATAGTTATGTACTCAAAAGATAAAAATAAAGAAAATTTTATCATATCTGATATGGCAACCATCAAAAACAATAAAGGCACTTTAAATCTTGAACTAAAAGATGGTAAAGCCTTTATAATTGAGAAAGATAGCATAAAACAGACAGATTATAAAAAGATGAAAATATATAATAATAAAAATCTTGAAATTACCCAAAAAAAAGGCATACTTATCTATTGGCTAAAGGCTCTAAAGGATAAAAAAAGAGCAAAAGATTTTGCCACTTTTGTATTGGTTTCAATTTTTCCATTTTTTACCTTTTTGATAGCTATTAGCATTGGAGTATTCAACCCTAGATATGAAAGAAACAATGTATATCTTTATATCTTTATAACTATCCTCTCTTACTATATTTTAATGTACTATCTTATATCTATCAATCCCTTATTGAGCCTTATAGTAGTACCTTTATCGGCATTTGCCACATCTTTAATAGTTTTTAAAAGAAAAATCTTAAGAAGATACTAGATAAGGGGTAAAGGAGGATAGATATTCTAGTTATTAGTTTCTTAAAAATACCTCTAATTAGGGCTTGATTTTGTCAAGTTTAACAGGAGATTTAAAGTGAGAGTAAAGATAACTCTTGAATATGATGGAAGTAAGTTTTATGGGTATCAGATACAAAAAGAGACTACAAATACTGTAGCTTATAGCCTCCAAAATGCACTAAATATATTAAATATTAGTAATACACCTATAGCAAGTGGCAGGACTGATAAGGGTGTTCATGCATTAGGACAAGTTTTGCATTTGGATTTGCCAGTATATTGGGGTGATTTAAAAAGGCTAAAATTTTCTCTAAATAAGATACTCTTTCCCACTATAAATATAAAAAAGATACAAAAGGTTCATAAAAACTTTCATGCTAGATATGATGCAAAAAGTAGAGTTTATAGATATCTTATCTCTACAAAAGAGCCATCAGTTTTTTTAATGCCCTATATCACCTTTTTAAGAGATGTAGATATGAAAAAGATAAAAAACTCCATAAAACTTTTTGAAGGAAGACATGATTTTGACTATTTTAAAAAGTGTGGAAGTGATACAAAAAATTTTACAAGAGAGATCTATAAAGCTGATTTTTATAGGTATAAAGATCTGTATATATTTTATTTTGAGGCAAATGGTTTTTTAAGATCTCAAATAAGAATGATGGTAAGCTTTTTACTTCAAATCTCTGATGGAAAATTAAGTAAAAATGAGCTAAAATTACAACTTGAAAAGAGAGATATTTTTTCGACCTCTTTGGCACCACCAAATGGTCTATATCTTACAAAAGTCAAATACGGAGCGTAGCGCAGCCTGGTAGCGCGCACCCTTGGGGTGGGTGAGGTCGCTGGTTCAAGTCCAGTCGTTCCGACCATCTTATCGTGATATAAATATCACGATGATAACGGATAACAGAAAACAGAAAAAATAGAGGGAGATTTGATGTCTTTAAAAACATATGACTATTCAAAAGATGAGTTAGCAAAATTTGCTTATGCCATCATACACACTGAAAAAGGTGATATAAAGCTCAAACTTTATCCCGAGGAAGCACCAAATACTGTAGCAAACTTTGCAACTTTAGCAAATGAGGGTTTTTATAATGGGTTGAACTTTCATAGAGTTATACCCGGCTTTGTAGCCCAAGGTGGTTGTCCTCATGGAACAGGCACAGGAGGTCCTGGATGGAGTATAGCTTGTGAGTGTGATAACAATACCCACAAACACAAAAGAGGTACCCTATCTATGGCTCATGCTGGAAGAGATACAGGTGGTAGTCAATTTTTTATCTGTTTTGAACCACAACCCCATTTAGATGGGATACACACAGTCTTTGGAGGAATTGAGGAGAATGATAAAGAGAGTTTTAAAGTTTTAGACTCATTAGAGCAAAATGATAGGATAGATTCTATTGAAATAGTAGAGGCATAGTAGTTAGTCTATTTTGACAATTTTTATTTGAGTTTATTGTTACTCTATGATATATTATTGTTATAAAGGTAGTTTGTAGCCTCTACAAAACCATCGACATTACCACAATCAAATCTTAAGCCACTAAACTTATATGCTACAACCCTACCCTCTTTTGCCTGTTTTAAAAGAGCATCAGTTATTTGTACTTCACCATTTTTTCCCGGTTTTGTATCTTTTATAATTTCAAAAATATCTGGAGTGAGTATATATCTTCCAATGATAGCTAGATTTGATGGTGCTTTAGAGATTTCAGGTTTTTCAACCATATCTGTAACTCTATAGATATCTTTCTCAATCTCTTTAGCTGATATTATCCCATATCTATTTGTATCTCTTTTATCAACCTCCATGATAGCAACGATAGAACATCTATATCTTTCATACACCTTCACCATCTGCTTTAAAACATTATCGCCCTCTGGATTGATACATAAATCATCAGCTAAAATAACTGCGAATGCTGAACTATCTCCAATTAATGCTCTACCTTTATATATTGCATCACCCAAACCCTTCATCTGTTTTTGTCTAGTATAGGTAAAAGTGCAACTATCTACAAGCTCTCTTATCTGATTTAACAAATCCTCTTTTGAAGTACCTTTTATCTGATATTCTAACTCATAGCTTATATCAAAATGATCCTCAATAGCTCTTTTTCCCCTTCCTGTAACTATAGCCATGATGTCACATCCTGCATCTTTAGCCTCTTCTACACCATATTGGATAAGTGGCTTAGTTAAGATAGGCAACATCTCTTTAGGCATAGCTTTTGTAGCAGGTAAAAACCTTGTGCCATATCCAGCTGCTGGAAAGAGACACTTTTTAATCATTAAAAATCCTCTTATACTTTTTTTAGGAATTTAGAAAGTAGCACTATACGAGTTCCATTTACCCTTCCCTCTATTTGTTCAGGGTTGTCAGTTAGAACTATATTTTTTACCACAGTTCCTCTTTTAGCGGTAAATCCTGCACCTTTAACTTCCAAATCTTTTATAATGCTCACACTATCACCGCTATTTAAGATATTACCATTAGAATCTTTTGTAGGAATTGTCTTATCATCCTCTTTTGTCAACAAAGACTCAGCCCACTCTTTTGTCTCATCATCAAGGTAGAGCATATCAAGTAGCTCTCTTGGCCAT
>JALVXV010000067.1 GCA_027038235.1 Campylobacterales bacterium
GCCTCTTTTTTTGGAGTCTTTTTAACCCATATAGGAGCAAGTGTTAAATTATCAAGTACAGTTAAATGTGGAAAGAGATTGAAGTGCTGAAAGACCATTGCCACATCCTCTCTGATAGCTTTTATCTTTTTTACATCATCGCATACCTCTATACCGTCAACAGTAATGCTACCTTCTTGAAACTCTTCAAGATAGTTTATACATCTTATTAGAGTTGATTTACCTGAACCTGAAGGTCCACACACTACAACTATCTCACCCTTTTTTACATCAAGATTTATATCTTTTAAGACATGAAAATCACCATACCATTTGTTTAAATTTTTTATCTCAATTATATTATCTTTTTCCATTTAAAATCCTTTTGATAGAGCATAGAGCTAAGAGCATAGAGCAAAAATCAACCAACCCTAAGCTCTAAGCACTCAGCCCTTAGCTTTTTTATTTCAAATCTGTATTAAATCTATCTTCTAAATGTTTACTATATTTACTCATAGCATAACAAAAGACCCAAAAGACTATAGTTACAAAAACATAGCCCTCTTTTTCAAAACCAAGCCAATGTGCATCTGTGCTAGTTAGTTGAACCATTGCTAAAAGGTCAAAAAGTCCGATAATAAGCACAAGTGTAGTATCTTGAAACAGTGCTATAAATGAGCCGACAAGATTTGGAAT
Organism: Campylobacterales bacterium; assembly: GCA_027038235.1. Classification (GTDB taxonomy): domain Bacteria; phylum Campylobacterota; class Campylobacteria; order Campylobacterales; family JALSKU01; genus JALSKU01. The sequence goes on from JALVXV010000067.1 coordinate 676, forward strand.
AGCCACCTTTAAAGCTTGAGGCAAAATTACTAAAAGCATCTTTTGCCAATATGAAAGCCCTATAGCATCTGCTGCTTCATATTGTCCTTTTGGGATAGATTGTAAACCACCTCTTATGATTTCAGCTATGTAAGCTGCTTGAAAAAATGATATTCCTATCAATGCTCTTAAAAGTTTATCAAAAGTTATACCTTCAGGGAAAAATAGAGGCAATATCACCGAAGACATAAAAAGTATAGTAATAAGTGGAACACCTCTTATAAACTCTATATAAGTTACACTTACACTCTTTATGATAGGTAAGTTTGACTGTCTTCCAAAGGCTAGAACTATTCCTATAGGAAATGATGCGATTATGCCAACTCCTGCAACTAAAATCGTTAGCATCAATCCACCCCATTTACTTGTCTCAACAACCTCAAGACCAAACACACCACCTCTAATGAGATAAAATGATATGATCATGTAGAGTGTAAATATCGCTATCTTTGCAATATTATTTTTCAAAAATTTAAAAAGAAGTATTACTACTCCAAAGAGTACATATACTGTATTTGGTCTCCAATGCAAATCAAGTGGATAAAAACCATACATATACATATCCCATTTAGCCTTTATAAAGAGCCAACAAGCTCCATCTCCTGTACAATCTGCTCTACTATTTCCAACAAAATGAGCATCAAGTATCGCCCACTTTATAAAAGGAGGGATAATAAGATACAAAAAATATAGTCCTAAAAGTGTCAAAGCACTATTTAAAGGAGTTGAAAAAAGATTTTCTCTAAGCCATCTAATAGCTCCTCTTGAAGTTATCGGAGCAGGTTTAGCTTCTACTTTATTATATACCATATCATCGCTCCTTTATTTTCATTTTGTGATTGATAAGATTTAGTATAGCTGAAACTATTAAACTTATGACCAAATATACTGCCATTGTCATAGAGATCATCTCAATAGCTTGACCTACTTGATTAAGAGCAGTTCCTGCAAAGACTGTAACAACCTCAGGATAACCTATCGCTGTTGCTAAAGATGAGTTTTTGACTACATTTAGATATTGATTGATTGTTGGTGGAATTGCTATCCTAATAGCTTGTGGCAAAACAACAAGCTTCAGGGATTGATAAGGGGTCAACCCTATAGATGCTGCTGCCTCTTTTTGTCCTTTTTTTACAGCTTCTATACCACTTCTTATAGCCTCAGCTATAAAAGTTGCTGTATAGATAGTAAGTGCAAAAGCTAGAGCTAAAAACTCTGGAGAAAAGACTTTACCACCTCTAAAATTAAATCCTTTTAAATGTGGCATATCCCATTGGATGGCATTTGGAGCAAAAAGATAAAATAGATATGGAACTACCAAAAGTATGAGTATTCCCCATGGTAAAAAGAAAAACTCCTCTCCTGTCTCCTCTTGTCTTTTATTGAGCCATCTATTTATAAAATAGTCTATTAAGATAGCAACTACTATACCAGCGAGTATATACCACCCACTCTCACCAAAAATTGGTTTAGGCACTATAAAGCCACGATTGTTTAAAAAGATAGAATTAAAAAATTCAATACTTTGTCTTGGGCTTGGTAAGGTTGCTAAGACAACATTATACCAAAAAAGTATCTGCAAAAGTATAGGAATATTTCTAAAAGTATCTATATAGGCACCAGCTAATTTTGAAATAAGCCAGTTTTTTGAAAGTCTTGCTACACCTATAATGAGCCCTAGTATCGTAGAGAGTACGATAGCCCAAAAAGATACTATAAGAGTATTTAAAACACCTACAATAAAAACTCTCCAGTAGGTAGAGGTTTCACTATAGGGAATAGGTGATTCATTGATGGCAAATCCAGCAGTAGTGTTTAAAAAGTCAAAACCTGTTCTTATGCCCCTTTGTTCTATATTGTGTATCGTATTTGTACCAATATACCACAAAAAGGCAACCAATCCTGCAACAGTTAAAAGCTGAAACAAAATACCTCTTACTCTTTGATTTCTCAAAAGTGCTAACATTTTTCTCCTTTAAAATTGCAGAGGGGTGCTTTGCCCTCTGCTAATATTATAAACTTTCTATTTAGATAATTTTATCTAAATGGAGGAGAGTACTGAAGTCCACCTTTTGTCCAAAGAGCATTTAAACCTCTTTTGATCTTAAGTGGTGTTTTAGGACCTACATTTCTATCAAATGACTCACCATAGTTTCCAACTTGCTTGATGACATTATATAACCAATCTTTTTTCAAGTGAAGATTGGCTGCCATATTACCCTCAACTCCTAACATTCTTCTAATCTCTGGATCTTTTGAATTTGCTTTTAAATCATCAACATTTTTACTAGTTATTCCCTTTTCTTCAGCACTTACTAGACCAAAAAGTGTCCATTTTACTATATTAAACCACTCATCATCACCCTGTCTAACAACCGGTCCTAAAGGCTCTTTTGAGATGATTTCAGGTAGGACTACTGATTTTTCAGGATGTTTCATTTTTACTCTTAGAGAGTAGAGTTGAGATTGGTCAGTTGTCAAAACATCGCATCTTCCTGTAACATAACCATTTAATACCTGATCATTAGTATCATAAGAGACAAGCTTATACTTCATACCATGACTTCTAAAATAATCAGCCAAGTTTAGCTCTGTTGTAGTTCCAGCTTGTAAACAAACTGAAGCACCATCAAGCTCTAAGGCACTCTTTACACCAATTGATTTATGTACCATAAATCCTTGACCATCATAGTAGTTAACTCCAGCAAAATTTAGCCCCAAAGATGTATCTCTTGTCTCAGTCCAAGTTGTATTTCTTGAAAGAAGATCTATCTCTCCTGATTGAAGTGCTGTAAATCTCTCTTTTGCATTAAGATTTACATATTTTACCTTGTTAGCATCACCCAATACCGCTGCAGCAACTGCTCTACAAATATCTACATCAAGTCCATGCCACTTTCCACTTGAATCAGCCTCAGCAAATCCTGGAAGTCCTGTGTTGATACCACATTTTAAAAAGCCTTGCTTTATGGTATCGGCTAGTGTACCTGCATTTGCACTTAGTGCCATAGTTGATGCTGCAAATAATGTAGCAACCGCTACTTTTGAAAACATTTTCATCTTTTTCTCCTTTTGTAATTTTTTCATCATTATTATACTATCTTATTATTAAGAAAACTAAAAATTGATAAAAAAATATCAAAAAAAGTTAT
>JALVXV010000068.1 GCA_027038235.1 Campylobacterales bacterium
TCTTTTTGCCCTTCGGGTGAGATGATTTTCACTCATCTTTGCTTGAAAATTGATTTGAAGTAGGATAAACTACTACTACACCAATTTTCAAACAAATCTAAATGAAACTCATCTCATTGGAGTATGAAAATATCTATGCTTCATTACTTATAACCATTAAAGCTCCAAAAAGGGGCTTTTATTTAATAACTGATAAAATTATCCAGGCTATAGACATTGGCGAGATAAAAGTCGGTATGTTAAATCTCTTTTTAAAGCATACTTCAGCATCGCTAACTATAAATGAAAACTTTTCTTATGATGTAAGGATTGATATGGAGGAGATAAGCTCCTCATTGGTTCCTGATAGCTCATCATACAATCATGCTTTAGAGGGTGAAGATGATATGTCTGCACACTTTAAATCCTCCATGTTTGGGACAAGTTTAAATATCCCTATAACTGAAGGGAAGCTAAATCTTGGCACATGGCAGGGTATATATCTAAATGAACATAAAAACCATCCAACTCCAAGAGAGATAGTTTTAACTACTTGGGGTAACAGCATAGCTAAGAGATAAAAAGTTTAACCACCAATAATCTCAAATGTATCACCTATAGTGGTTTTATGTTTGGTTTTATGTTTGGTTTTATTCTTTTTATCTTTTGGGCTTTATCTCTAAGGAGGGAGTTTATTTTATTTAGTGTGTCTCCTTTGATATTTTTAAATAAAAAATCTCCGCTATTCATCCTCCTTATTAATTTTAAACCATATCTATCTTCTATCTCTTTGATATCTATATCATTATCATTATAAAATTTAACCATTATATCACTTTTGGAGTTAAATCTATCTCCATTTGGATATACATAGTAGAGTCTATCTTGTTGCATAGATTTAGTTAGTGTTGGATTTTGTCTATCCTTTGCCTTTAGGATATAAATCTCTTGAGTAAATACTTTGCCATTTCTTATGTTTTGTATCTTTATCTTTTTTTTGATACTCTTTTTTATACTGTTAGCCACTCTTAACTCTTTGTTTTTGCCATATAGGCAACCGCTTAGAAAAATTGCTACAGTTAATATTACTATTTTTTTCATAATTTCCATCCTTTTTTAGTGTCCAAATACCTTAAAATCTACCTTTTGTAAAGCACCGCTATCATCTGCAGATTTATCTATAATATCCAAAGTCCAATCTCCTACAGAGGATTCACCCATAAAGGCAACTGAGCCATACCTAAAACCAGCCGATAAAGAGTAATTTTCACCACTATTTTCCCCTAGCATAAGTCTTGTCTTTGTTCCATGTGGTGAAGTTAAATATATCTCCAAATCCCCAGCCCAGTTATGATCTGAGTATATTGTTACTCCTAGCCATTCAATTATTTTATTGGTTGAAACAGTAAAGGTATATGATATGCCAACTAGACTATTATCTGGGATATCTATATCTGGTTCAGGATCAAAGTGCTCTTCAAATGTAGTACTGCTTGGAAGTGGAGTATATCCATTTTTACACTCATCTATCATGCCTTTTGGATTGATAAGACCAAATCCATAATCCACACTATGGTGCAATCCTGCACTATTTGTCTGCCAATTGCTATTTGTAGGATCTACTTTGATAGCATTTTTAGCTATAAGATATTTGACATCTCTCCAAGAAAGTTTTGGACAAGCTTCTAAAACTAAAGCTAAACTTCCTGCTACTGTTGGTGTGGCTGCACTTGTGCCATTGAAGGCATAGGTATAGTTGTGATTGGTATCTTCATCCCAAGTAGGCATAGATGTGTTTCCCTCTGCAGTCGTTGTGGCGATAGCATCTGAACTAGTATAGCCATCACCACCATATCCAGACACCAATATATTAGAGCCAGGTGATGAGTAGTATGCATAGGTATTGTTTTTACCTAGTGCTGCAACAGTTATGACATATGGATTGGAAGAGATATAAGATAAGCCAGAGTCATGTCGGATCTCTCTATCATTACCAGCTGCCTTTATAAAAAGCTTACCTCTTGCTATACCATCTACCTTTCTAAGATTGTTTGCACCATACTCCATCAAATCTTCATAATAGGTATCTGCATAAGCACCATCTACTCCCCAACTATTGTTTGCCAATACAATCTTTGCATTTGGATCATTTTTTGTCCATACCTCTTCTAATTCTGAATTTGATTGGTAACTTAGCCAGTTGCTCCCTGCTATCTTTACAAATGGAGCTATACCTCTTATCCCTTTGCCATTAAATGCTCTAGCACCTATGATACCTGCACACATAGTACCATGTGTTTCTGTCTCTACAGGATCTCCCATAGTACCTGTCCTAGAATCCCTTGATAGGCTTAGATCCATATTTTGTATCAAATCTTCATGATCAGCATCTACTCCACTATCTACTACTTGTACGACCAAAGGATCTCCATTATTGTAGCCCATATAGTTGTGATAAATATCTAAAAGATTTAAATCATTACCTCTATCTAAGTTATAAATATACCACTGCTTGTCAAAAAATTGATCACTTATAGATGAGGTTGAACTTTCTAACCCATCTACTACACCATCACCATCTTGGTCACTATCTGCTTTATCCATACCTAGATACTCCTCTATATTGTCTGGAATAAAGTCATTATCGATATCATTACTCACTTTTACAACAAAACTATCATTGACACTAAGTCCATTTGATGTGGCTCTTATAGTGATTGTTGCCATTTTTCCTTGATTTGGATGAAATGTAAGTATCAAGCTATCACCTATCAAGGATGTTGATACTAATGCTTCATTGGTATTGCTTAGTACTATCTTTGTGATATTGTTATCATCATCATCAACATCAGTAAAAACATTACTCAAATCTATCGTCTGAGTAGTAGAGTTTTCATTTATACCTATATCAGGTATGGGGTTTGCTACTATTGGAGTACTACTTGATACTCTTGAGTTTGATAAATCTATTGTAACTTGTGAGCTTAGATCATTGTTAGCAATTTTTTGAGATACTTGATATGTAGTATTATCGATTAGCATTTGGTATTTGTTTAATAGTGTGGTATCATCTGATGATATATTGTTATTCATCTCCCTTTTTAGGTTGTTGATGTAAGTTTGGATGTAGTTGATTTTGTCAGTTGCGATATTGTAACTGATTCTATCATAGATTGAGCTTATATTGATATCACTACTCTTTGTATCTATGATCTCTTGCGATAGAGCCAATGCTATGTTGCTACTATTTGCTCCTGTCTCTTTTATGAGCATCTTTATCTGTTCAATCTCTTGAGACTTTATAAAGATATTGTGATTTTTCATCGGATCTTGGATAAGTTCATCAACTAAAATGCCAAGGGAGGTAGCAATACTTTTTCTAATTTCATCCAATTTATCAGGAGTTTTTTCAGCTGAATTTAAAAAATATGCAGCAACTATATCAGAAAGAGGTGTTATATTGAAGCTATTTGTACCTTTTGATAGATCTACTTTCAATATTTTTTTCAAAGTACCTAAAAACTCTTTATCTGTTGCTATATCAACACCATTAGAAGCTATAAGTGCGACTAATGTTTTTGTTACATTAGAAAAAGATAGATAACCTAAAGAGTTTGTCGTAGTAGCTCTCTCACTTGTATCACATATGCCATTTATATTGGTATCTAAGCATACATTTGCACTCTTGATATATCCATCTGCTACCGTTGCACTCAGAGTTGTACTTGATTGCGAAGAGGAGCCTCCTCCCCCACCACCACAACTTACTAAAAATATCACTACTATCAACCCCAAGATATATTTTCTCAAATAGTCCAATCCACTGCTCCTTCTACTCTTTTAGCAAGAGTTTATGGTGGATTATACAATAAAAAACTTAGGAA
>JALVXV010000069.1 GCA_027038235.1 Campylobacterales bacterium
GAAATTATGGTATGAATTTTAAATATATGCCTGAACTTAGCTGGAAATACGGCTATCTTTTTTCTATAGTTTTAAATATAAGTATAGCAACAGGCATATACTTTTGGCTTAAAAAGAAAAAATGGTTGTAGTATGGGATTTGGGATTTAGGATTTAGGATTTAGGATTAATTACGAGTTATAAACAAAGGAGTTACAATGGATATGGAGCATAAAGAGATAGATGCATTAAAAAATGAGATAAAAAAAGAGTTAAAACTTATCTATGAAGCAAATATGAAAGTAAGTGGATGGGATATTCCTGAAAGAGATGATAAAGAGATGTCAAAATTAGTTCTTAAAACTATGCAAAATGCTTTAGATGAACTTAAGAAAGAGATATAAAGCCTCTCTTAATTGATAATTAATATCATTATTGTATAATTGCATTTGATTTTTAACATAAGGTGCAATTATGAGAAAAGTTTTAGTCTTGGGTGGTGGATTTGCTGGAGTGGAGTCTGCTATATATCTAAGAAAGTATGGTTTTGATGTAACTCTTGTTAGCAATAGGGACTATTTTTATATCTATCCCATCTCTATATGGATACCAACTAGCGATATTGATTTTAAAGATACAAAAATTTCACTAAAAGATCTTCAAAAAGTACATGGATTTGAACTTGTTATAGATGAGGTAGTATCTATCAAGTCATTAGAAAAAAAGGTTTACTGCAAAGAGCATGAGTTTGGATATGAGTATCTTGTGATCGCCTTAGGTTCAGGAAAGATGAAACATAAAGGAGTAGAGCATACTTTATCTATCTGTGGCAAACCTGATGATGCACTAACTTTAAAAGATAGACTAGATGAACTTATAAAAAGAGGGGGCGGTACTATATCTATGGGTTTTGGAGGCAACCCAAAAGATGCAAGTAATGTCAGAGGAGGTCCGGCTTATGAGCTTCTTTTTAATGTGCATAACAAATTAAAAAAACTTGGTATTAGAGATAAATTTAAGCTAAACTTCTTTGCTCCTATGGCAAAACCTGGTATCAGAATGGGACCAAATGCTTTAAAAATGATGGATCTATTTTTTAATAAATTAGATATTAACTCATATACTGGAAAAAAGATAAAAGAGTTTACAAAAGAGGGTGTAGTATTTGAAGATAACTCTTTATTGAAAAGTGATTTGACAATGTTTATTCCTGCAGGTAATGGACATGAGGTATTTAAAAATTCAGATCTTCCATTAAATGGTGCAGGATTTGTCAATATCAATAACTATTGCGAAGTCAAACATGACTATTATGACACTCCTGATGAGTATAAAGTATTTGCAATAGGTGATAGTGCTGCACTTCAAGGACCAGACTGGAGAGCAAAACAGGGACACTTAGCAGAGGTGATGGCAAAATGTATTGCATACAATATAAATGCCATAGAAAATGGTGCCATAAGTAGAAAAGGTTACTCTTGTCATATCAATATACTTTGTATTATGGATAGTGGAGATGGTGCTGCATTTGTTTATAGAAATGATAAAAGAGCCATTATGTTTCCGATGCCTATCATAGGTCATTGGCTCAAAAAGGGTTGGGGATGGTATTGCAAAAATTCAAAACTAAATAAAATACCAAGAATACCAGGGTTGTAAAATAATTTTTAATTTTAGAGCATCTCTGACAATAGATGCCCTTTATTATAACCAACTCTTAGGGATTGTCAATATGCAAAGTTTTTAGAATGCTCTATATATTTTGCACTGCTAAAACACCATTGTAGGTTGTACCCACCTAGCTCTCCTGTTATATTGACAACCTCCCCTATAAAAAATAGGTTTTTAACAAATTTACTCTCTAAATTATCAAGTTCATCTGTATCAACTCCCCCTTTGGTAACTTCTGCCTTATCAAATCCAAAATTTCCTGCAGGGGCAAATAGGTAGTTTTTTAACAAATTTATTGCCTTGTGAGAGTGATTTATAGGCATATCTTTAAGATTGTGTGCTTTTAAAAATTCAACTATAAATCGTTTTGGAAGAGGTAGTGCATTCGATATGGTTTTGTTTGACTTTTTTATATCATATTCAGGCAGAAAATCACACTTTATCTTCCCTTTTTTCCAATAAAGTGAAGTATTTAGCACAGCAGGACCGGTTATACCCCTGTGAGAAAAAAGTATATTATCAAAAAATAGTTTATCTTCAACTTCTATCTTTGCTTTTAAACTAATTCCACTTAAATTTTTCATCCAAAACTGCTCTTTTTGCAAACTCAACCCTACAAGTGCGGGAAGCGGTGCAGTAACACTATGCCCAAAATGCTTTGCTATCTTATAGCCTATATCAGTTGCTCCTAACTTTTTATAACTTATCCCTCCGGTTGCTACAACTACTTTATTTGCTTTAACATCACCTTTTGAAGTATGCACTATAAAATTATCATCCTTTTCTACACTTAAAATCTCAGCTAAAAACTTTTTCTTGTTAAGTTTTTTTATGATTTCATTTGAGCTTGATGCAAAGTATTGGTTATTTTTTATCTTTTTATTTTTTATATCTCTAAAAAATCTCAAAACATCCCTATTTGAAAAATTATCTAAAACCTTTTTTATCAGCTCTTTGTCTCCAAGGTAATTTTCAGGGCTTACAAATTCATTAGTAAAGTTGCATTTTCCACCACCACTTACTTTTAGCTTCAAAGGTATTTGGTTGTGATCAATTAGAAGATAATCTTTTTCATTTAAAAAAGAAGCCAAAAAAAGCCCACTAGCTCCGGCTCCTAGTATGGCTATATCGGTTTTTATCATTTAGTTTTTTTAAGTCCATAATTTTTAAATTTTTGTAAAATTTTATCCATCTCTTTATCATCTAAGATGACAGGCTCTCCTATGGTTTTTGCTTGAATATATCCTCTTGCAAGATTTTCTACCTCAACTGCCAACCATAGAGCTTTTTTCAAATCTTTTGCTGTAGTGATCACTCCATGATTTGCTATCAAACAGGCACTATATCCTTGCAATGTCTTTATGATATTGTTACTTAACTCCTTTGTGCCAAAGGTTGCATAAGGAGCACAGGGTATCTTTTTACCTCCTGCTACTGCTACCATGTAATGATATGCTGGTATCTCTTTTTGGCAGGTAGCAATAGAGGTAGCATAGGTTGAGTGGTTGTGCAAAACACAATTTATCTCAGGTTTTGCTACTAGTAAATCAAAGTGAAAATCAAGCTCAGATGAGGGTGGATACTTACCTTTAAAATTTTTTTTGTTAGAAAAAGCAACAAATACAATATCTTGTGGTTTTAACTCTTCATAAGCGATACCACTTGGAGTTATCAAAAGTCCATCTTTATATCTATGGCTTATGTTGCCTGAAGTTCCTTGGTTAAGTCCGATTTCCTCCATCTTTAAACATGTCTTTATGATCTCTTTTCTTATATCTAATTCACTCATTTTTTAACCTTTATCTGCTTATATGTAGATCAAATACAAATTTATCTGCAAGATAGTACCCTATACTATAAGCTATTTTATTGCCATTTTCATCATGTATTAGCATTTTTCTAACGAGCAAAGGAGTATCATCTCTTGTCAAAGAGAGATATTTTTTATCCTCTTTTGAAGGCATTTTTGCCATTATCTCCTCTTGAGAAAAGAGTATCTTTATACCTAATTTATCTTCCAAAAATGTATATAACTGCCTTATTTTTCCTCCATTGAACTCTTTTATATTTAACTCAAGCGAGGGATGAAAATAGCTTTTTACATACAAATCAGGCTCAAGATACCCCTTTACTCTTGTTAACTTTATGATAGATGCCTCTTTATGGCATTGAAGTTTTTTTTGTACCTCATCTTTACAATTTTCAAAAGTTACATCGTAAAAGAAAAGTTTAAAGTCCCTATTTTGTCTCTTCATATCCTCATTAAAGCTATACCAATTATTTAGTGTAGTTTTGATGGGGAAATTATTCATATTTTTAAAAGTGCCTCTATTTTTCTTTCTTGTTATGAGATTTTTATGTAGTAATGAGTACATAGCCTTTCTAACTGTATTTCTACTTACACTTAATTTGTCAGCTAACTCTATCTCATTTGGAAGTTTTGCTCCACTATTATAAGGCTCAAGCTTTAGCATATCACTTATGATATTTTCTACTTGTATATGCAAAGGGGTGCTGGAGTTTTTATCTACAGATAGGTTTAACTCCATATTTACCCCTTATATAGTTTTTGAAAAGTCATAAGGAGGCTTTATAATACCTCTTTCAGTTATAAAACCTGCTATAAGCGAATGATCAGTTACATCAAAAGCTGGATTGAAAACCTTTATATCTTTTGGAGCTATTTGTCTATCTTTTATATAGATAAGCTCATTTGCACCTCTTTCCTCAACTACTATATCATCTCCTCTTTTTGTTTGAGTATCTATGGTAGAAAATGGACAAGCTATATATAGTGGAATACCGTAATGCTTGGCATTTACTGAAAGCGAAGAGGTACCTATTTTATTGGCAGTATCTCCATTATTTGCAACCCTATCTGCTCCTACAATGATCATATCAACTTTTCCCAATTTCATAAGATATGATGCTACACTATCAGCTATCAAAGTTGTATCTACACCAAATTTATTTAACTCCCAGCAAGTTATTCTAGCTCCTTGTAAAAGCGGTCTTGTTTCGCTAGAGTATGCTTTAAACCTTTTTCCTCTACTCCAAGCTACATACATAGGAGCTAGTGCTGTGCCTATACCACCAGTAGCTAAGGCTCCAGCATTACAAAGTGTAAGCACTCCATCACCCTCTTTTATGAGAGATGAACCATGCTCTCCTATAGCTCTACAAGTTTCTATATCGCTTTGGTGTATAGCAATAGCCTCATCTCTTAAAGCACTATATAACTCTTTTGGAGTTTTATCATTAGCAAACTCTTTTGATATAGCCATAAGCCTTTTTAAAGCCCAGCTTAGATTGACCGCTGTGGGTCTTGAGCTGTTTAGATACTTAGCATTTTTAATAACAATATCTTTAAAACTTTGCATATCTTTATCAAGATGCTCTTTTAGGCTGATAACTAAGCCATAAGCCCCAGCTATACCAATAGCTGGGGCTCCTCTTACTTTAAGTTGATAGATAGAGTCATACACTTGTTCAAGCGATATTTGCTCCTCTATAACTTCCTCCACAGGCAATTTAGTCTGATCTAAGATAAAAAATCTATCCTCTTTATCAAAATATATCGCCTTTGGAATTTTACTTAAATCCTCTTTGATATCTTTCATGATTAAAACAATCCCTTTTTATCTACTGGTATCCAAGGATAATTTAGCAGATTTACACTATTAAACTTTGGAAACTTCTTTCTTAACTGTTTCATATTTTTTATATTAAGTTTTCTCAACTCTTCTGCAGTAAAGAGCATTGGAGGTATGAGTATATCATGAGGAATCTTTATATTTGCTATCTTTAAAGCAATAGCTCTAACTGAGACTGCTCCTATGGCTGCAGGATTGGTAGCTGCTGTTGCTGCCCATGGGCTATCAGGTTTTATCATCTCTCTAATATCTTGAGTTGATATATCAGCAGTATATACTTTTGCCTTGTTTTGCAAACCCATCTCTCTAAGGGCTAAAACTACACCTTTTCCCAACTCATCATATGGAGCAAAAAAGGCATTTATCTCAGGATGGGCTCTAAGTACCGCTTTTACCTGATCAGCATTTTTTGCAGCTATTGGGGACTCTAAGGTTCCTGTTTTTACTATCTCTTTGATACCTGGATACTCTTTTTTTATCTTTTGCCAACTTCTATCTCTCTTATCAAGTGGCAATATTCCAGCGATACTTACATAGCCTACATTTGCCTTACCATTAAAATCTTTTACCAAAGCTTTTAGAGCTAACATTCCAAGCTTTTCATCATCTTGGGCGATTTGAGGGATTTTTGGATTTTTAAGATCTACATCAAATGCTACTACAGGAATACCTGCTTTTATAGCATCAGCTGCTGGTTTTCTCATAGTTTCACTAAGACCGTGATCTATAATGATACCATCAACTCCCATGTTGATAGCTTGATAGACAAAGTTTGCCTCAGCTTGATTGTCCATGCTCTTTCCAAATACAGTTAGCTTTATACCTAGCAAATTTGCCTGTACCTGAGCTCCTGCTCTATATGTTTGCATAAACTCTCCCTCAGTCATCTGTCTAATTAAAGCAACATGGACTTTTTTGGAGCCATCAAATGGAGGTGGAGCACCTTTTAAACCTTTAGCATTAAGTGAACTAACAACCATAAACATACCAAGTATGACAAAGCATACAGACAGAAATCTTAACTTCATTTTTTCTCCTTTATGTGATTTTATTCCTCTTTGGATAGACCAAATGTAAATATAAGTGCTGCAACAAGCACTAAACCTTTTATAAAATCCTGTGTGTAGTATGGAAGTGATAGCATAGTAAGCCCATTTAAAAGCATTCCTATAAATATCACTCCAACCACACTTCCTAAGGCATTTGGTTTTTTTACTCCCAATACCGCATAACCTATCAAAGCAGCCGCAACTGCATCTAAGAGCAATCCTCCTCCACTAGTAACATCTCCTCTTCCTATCCTAGCTGCTAATAATACTCCTCCAATAGAAGAGATGGTTCCTGAAAGCACATAGGCTGCTATCTTATATCTATCTACATTTACTCCAGCTAACTTTACAGCTTTTGCATTGCCTCCAATGGCATAGAGTATCCTGCCCCATTTGGTATAATTTAGCACAAAGTATGCCGCTATTGCTAAAAGTAAAAATACTATTACAGGAATAGGAATAAGTCCAAAAGCTCTTCCTTGACCTAAATATAAAAATTGCTGAGCAAATTCACCCTCAGTCTCTGTGCCATCGGCTAAAATCATACCTGTACCTATGGACATACCTGCTGATGGTATTAGCTGTAAACCCTGTATCAAAAACATCATACCCAAAGTTGCTAAAAGATCTGGTATCTTAGCTTTGACTATCAAAAGACCATTTATCAAACCTATACAAACTCCAAGAAGTATGGAGATAAGTATCGCATATATATAGTTTAGATTTAAAACCACCATGACATATGATGAGATCATTACACATATCGCAGCGGTTGAGCCAATAGAGAGATCAAATCCATCTATAACAAGTGTAAAGGTAACACCTATTGCCAAGATACCTACTATGGTTACTCCAAGAAGTATGGAGAACATATTTGACCAACTCCAAAAAGAGGGTTCAACCAAACCAAATCCTAAAAATGACCCTGCCATTACTATCAAAAATCCATACTTTATAGCAAATGTCTTAAACTTTTCCAACTCTTTATCCTTTTATGAGATATCTTTACTCATCAAATGAAGAAGTTTATCCCTATCTACATCCTCTATGCCCATTTGTGCCACAATATGACCACTATTTATCACAACAACCCTATCAGCAATATCTACCAACTCATCTATATCACTAGTCATTACAAGTGCTCCGCTACTTTTAGTATGCTCTTTTAAATATAGACTTATATCTTTTCGTGATTTGATATCTACTCCTTGAAAAGGTTCATCAAGTATGATAATATTATGCTTCATCAAAAGCCATCTTGCAACTATAACTTTTTGTTGATTGCCACCTGAGAGCGACTCTATAAGAGCATCATGCCCTTCGCATTTTATCCCCATACTCTCTATCATTCTATTGGCTGCTTTTATCTCAAAATGCTTTTTTATCACACCAAACTTTGAAAAAAAGTTCAAAAATGGAATAGTTATATTATTTTTTATAGATTGTTCAGGTATGATTGCATTGACTGCTCTATTTTCAGGCACCATGTGGATACCTTGATCTATAGCATGAGCAATGTTTTTTATATCTATCTTTTTTCCTTTTATGATAATTTCACCACTTAGGATATTTCTAAGTCCAAAAAGAGCCTCAGCTATCTCGCTTTTTTTAGCACCAACAAGCCCTATAAGACCTACTATCTCACCCTCATATATCTTAAAGCTTATTGGTGAAAAAACTCCATCAATAACTACATCTTTTAACTCTAAAAGAACCCTGCTTTTATCTACTTCTCTTTTTATATTTGAAAGTGCTATCTCTAGCTCTCCTACCATTGCTTTTACTATTTGAGGAACTTCCAAAGGAGGATACAAGATACCTGCAAACTCCCCATCTCTTATCACTCCTACTCTATTAGAGATCTTTTTTATCTCTTGGAGGTAGTGAGATACATATAGTATACTAACACCCTCATCTCTTAGGCGATATAACTTTTCAAAAAGAAGTGTAGCCTCCTTTTCAGATATGGAAGAGGTAGGCTCATCAAGTATCAAGAGCTTTGGTTTTTTTGCTAAAGCCCTTGCTATGATGATCATCTGCTTTTGACTTTGTGGTATCTCTTGGATATTTTTATCCATATCAAGCTCTTCTAGTCCCATTTTAGAGGCTATCTCTTTTGCTATAAGTTTTATCTTGTTTTTATCATATATTATAGATGATTTGGATGAGAGTATCTCTTCAAGAGCTAAATTTTCTGCTACACTCATATTTTGCACGATACCTTGCTCTATACTTTGATGAACAACCTCTATACCCTCTATGACCGCTTCTCTTGGGGAGGAGAACTTTACAAGTTTATCCTCTATATATATCTCACCCTCATACTCTTCATAATATCCGCATAAAATCTTTATAAAGGTTGATTTACCAGCTCCATTTGCTCCTACTATGGAAAAAATCTCACCCTCATAAAAGTCAAAACTCACACCTTTTAGTGCTTTTGTAGCACCAAAGCTTTTTTTGATGTTTATAGCCCTAATGATTGGCTTTTTATCTGTCATACTTTTTTATCTCTTTTATAACTTCATCTATGCTATCATACTTGCTAGTTACCAATACTCCAGCACACTCTAAGATATTTTTCTCTTTTTTTGCTCTTTTTTCCTCATCTTTTATATCAGCAATATCAGCTACTTTCGCAAGTCCTACACTCCTTCTAAACATTTCACATGCCATAAACCCTACACTATCATCAAACATAGAGGCTATAAAGTCATCACAAAAGGCTTCAAAATGCTTTAGCCCATTTGGATAATCCCATTGCAAAGATTTTACCTCTTTTTCATGATTTATCATATTCTCTTTAAATCTTTTTGAAAAAATCTCCCAAGTATCTTTTATAAGAGATTCTACATACTCTTTGTATGAGTGTTCATCTTTATCGCAAGAGATATATGACATAGCTAAATTGGCTAGATATATACCCACATCAAACCCCATCGGTCCATAAAATGCAAATTCGGGGTCTATTACAAAAGTCTCTTCCTCATTTAGCATGATACTACCCGTATGCAAATCTCCATGTAGCAAAGCTTGAGCTTCAGTCATAAACTTATATCTAAGTTTTGCAATGGCAACCTTTATCTCTTTTGATTGTCTAAAATTTTTAACAACACTCATATCTAGTTTTGGACTGTATGAATTTGTCTCATTCTCCTCGTAGGGGTGAGTAAATATAAAATCCTCAGTTATTTTACAAAGCTCTATATTTATAAATTTTTTAACCAACTCTTTTTTCTCTTTTGAAGTTAGATAAAAATCGGAGGTATAAAAAAGGGTATCAGCTAAAAAGATTGCAATATGCTTAGCTAATTTTGGAAAAACTTTTCTTTTTATCATTTCTCCTCGAAGGATTTTGTGTCTATTTAGATTTTGCATAGCTACCAAGGACATTTCATGTGAGCTGTGATAAATATCAGGTACAAACTGAGGGCATATCTCTTTTTCCTTTTTTAAAGCCTCTATCTCAAATGTCATTCTTATACGGCTTAAAGGATATTCCTCTCCGACACATCTTAGATATGGAACTGCCTGTTTGATAACTAGACTTTTATCACCATTTTTAACTATATAGACAAAGTTTAAGTTACCATCACCTATCTCAGATACTTCTAAAAGTGATGCCGACTCATCATCATTTAAAAGTAAAGACCTAAGTTTTGGGGTTTTATCTACATACTCTCTAACTAAATCATTATTTAAAACTCTATACATTATCATCCTTTTGATAGATATGTTCCTACATATCTTACAATTTGATAGATTAAATAAAGATTAAAATAGAATATTTTTCAAGTATTTTAAAACTATAATGTAACAATTTTTTACATAAAGCTCTAAAATTAGAAGAGATATTATTAGGATAAGGAGCTATTTTTTGATACAAACTTCTCTTTTAATATCCTCTTGCCAAATTCTACTCCAGGTTGATTGTAGGGGTTAATTTTTAAAAGAGTAGCAGTAAAGGAGGTTAATATTTCAAAATATATTATAAGTTTACCTATATTATTCTCATCCAATTTGTCCAATGTTATCATATCAACAGGTATATCTTGGGCTATTAAACTCTCTTTTGTAGCATCACACTCTGCATTTATAAGCTCATTGAGAGTATATCCATTGACAAAGTCAGTTTTTTCTATATGTTTTAAAGATATATTTGGAATCTTTAAAGCATTTTCAAAATTCTCTATCTTTATAAAGGTAACAGTTTTATCTTTTGGACCTTGCATGATAAGTTGTAAAAATGAGTGCTGATTGACAGAGCCAACATGAGTTATGGGAGTCAATCCAACACTGTTACCCTTTTCATCTATCTTACCCAATGATTCAGCCCAAAGCTGTATAAACCACTTTGTAAAATCCTCAAGAGAGTCACTATAAGGAAAGAGTACATTTATGGGGTATTGCTTATGTTTTTTTGCATAAAAATATGCCTTTTTTATCAAATGCTCCTCTTTTTTTGCAAAAAAATTATCCAAAAACTCCTTTGCTCCCTTTAATATATCTACCATATTATACTCAGCAAGTGCCAAAGGCACTACTCCAACTGCACTTAATACAGAAAACCTACCACCTACATTTTTAGGAACTATAAAAGTTTTTATATGATTCTCTTTTGCAAACTTATAAAGTGGCGAATCTTTATCGCTAATTGCCACAACTCTCTTGCTATCTATCGTAGAAAAATCAAATTTAAAATATCTTAATATGATTTTAAAAATAGAGATAGTCTCAATACTTGTGCCTGATTTGGAAATTACTATAAAAATGGAGTTCTCTTTTTTTATCAAAGAGAGCATTTTGCTCAATCTTATTGGGTCTGGATTTTCTAAAAAAAGCATATTTTTTGTATTTTTATATTTATGTTTTAGCATTGAATCAATAGCCTTAATGCCTAAAGAGGAGCCACCAATGCCTATTATGACAATATTTTCTACACTCTTATATATCTCTTTTATACTATTTGTAAAATCATCAATCTGCTTTAATAATTTTTGTGAACTATATGGTAGGTCATAATATCCACCTATTTGCCTCTCTTTTTCATACAACAAGTATTTAAAAGCATCTTCTATAGCTCTTTTGTCATCACTATCTATCTTCAAATCATAATAACTTTTAAATTTTAACACTAAACTATCCTAGAAATATATAAAATATAACATATATCGCAGTAGCATTATACCATATTTTATAATATTAGTGATATAATTAACTCCAAAGGATTGAATAATGAAAAGAGGCATAGGTCTTTTAGGTGCGGTATCTATCGGTATAGGTGGAATGGTTGGTGGTGGAATATTTGCTGTACTTGGAGAGGCAGTATCTTTAGCCCACGGTGCAACAGCAGTAGCATTTTTAGTAGCTGGTTTAGTTGCAATTTTTACATCATACTCTTATGCTAAATTATCCATCGTTTATCAAAGTGAAGGTGGAACAGTTACTTTTATTGATAAAGCTTTTGGAGATAATGTCCTCTCAGGTAGTATAAATCTAATGCTTTGGTTAAGTTACTTAGTAACTATATCTTTATATGCTACTGCTTTTGCATATTATGGAGAAACTTTTTTTGCTCATAAAAGTATATGGCTCCATCATGGACTTATTACTTTTTCTATTTTATTACCAGCTATAATCAATCTTATAAGTGCCTCTGTTGTAGGAAAAAGTGAGACGATAATAGTTGTTATAAAAGTATCTCTTTTGATATTTGTTATTGTTGCAGGAGCATCTTATGTGGATAGCTCAAGACTCTCACCTGCAAATTGGGGATCACCCTTTTCTATCATATCTGCAGGTATGATAATATTTGTAGCATATGAAGGGTTTGAACTTATTGCAAATGCTGCAGAAGATATAAAAAATCCTTTAAAAAATTTACCTAGAGCATTTTATATCTCTGTAATAACTGTTATAACTCTTTATATTCTTATCTCCATTATAACTGTCGGCAATGTACCTGAAAATGAACTTTTAAAAGCAAAAGATTATGCTTTGGCAATTGCAGCAAAACCATCTTTAGGGCAAACAGGTTTTATAGTAGTAGCTTTAGCGGCTCTACTTTCAACTTTTTCAGCTATCAATGCTACTTTATATGGCAATGCTAGACTAGGATATATCATAGCAAAATATGGCAATCTTCCAAGAGTGTTAATGGATGAAAGCAAAAGTGAAGATGTACCCTTTATGGGAGTGATTTATACCACAATTTTAAGTTTATTGTTAGCAAATAGTATCAATTTAACACAAATAGCCATCATTGGAAGTGCAGGATTTTTGCTTATATTTTTTATAGTAAATATAAGTGCCTATAAGCTAAAAAGCAAGATAAATGCCAATAAATATATACTCTTTATTTCATCTATATTTACATTTTTAGCTCTTGTTACATTGCTTTATCATACATATACTTCCAACCCAAAGGCAGTTATAATATTTTTAAGTTTTATCATTATATCCGTACTGTTTGAATTGGTATATGGAAGATACTTTAGAAAACAGATCTTTAAAAGAGAGTACAAACAGTGAAAGAGAAAAAAGCTTTTGGAATTGCTAGTGCAGTAATGCTAGGCATAGGCTCGATGGTGGGAGCAGGTATATTTATCATTATTGGTCAAGCAGGAGCTATTGCTGGAAATATTGTCTGGGTATCTTTTATATTTGGAGGTATCGCTGCACTTCTTAGCGGATATTCGTTGGCAAAATTATCTCTTAGATACCCATCTCGTGGTGGTATAGTGGAATTTTTAGTTCAATGCTATGGAGAGGGTATCTTTTCAGGCTCTTTTGGAGTGCTTTTTTACTTTTCAGGACTTGTAGCCATAGCTGCCGTAGCTAAGTCATTTGGAGTATATGCTGCAACTTTTATGCATGGTTATTTGGCTTTTTGGACAAATATTTATGCTGTTGGCATAGTTGTGCTTTTTAGTATCATAAACTTAATAGGTGCCTCTCTTGTTGCAAAGTCAGAAAATCTCATAGTAGTCATAAAATTAACTATTTTAGTAGCTTTTACCATCGTCGCACTTTTTAATATCAACCCTACACTCTTAAGTGTAAAAGATATGCCACCTTTTAAAGATATGCTTTTTGCTGTAGGATTGACATTTTTTGCATATCAAGGTTTTAGTGTTATTACAAATACTGTAGAAGATATGCAAAATCCTGAAAAAAATATGTTAAAAGCTATGGTTATAGCCATACTTTTGGTAGCTATACTTTATGTGCTTGTAAGTCTTGGAGTGCTAGGTAATCTACCTTTAAAAGAGGTTATAAAGACAAAAGATTATGCTTTAGCTGAAGCAGCAAAACCTATATTTGGAGAGTATGGCTTTAAGATCATAGCCACAACCGCACTTTTAGCAACCGCATCAGCCATAAATGCATCACTTTATGCAACAACAGAGATAGGCTACACAATGGCAAAAGAGGGAAATTTGCCAAAAATTTATAAGTACAATATCTATAATTCAAACGAAGGTCTTATAGTAAGTACTTTGCTTATTATACCTATGATCATATTTTTCAATCTCTCAGAGATAACAACAGTTGCAACTTTAGTAGTTTTGATAGTGCAAGGCTTTACTCACATAGGACACTTGCTAAAGATAAAGCAAACCAGGGCAAATCTTTTTTTGATACTATGTGCAATTTTTTCGATATTTAGCATAGTTGCTTTAACACTTTTTTATACCTACAAACACTCTCCCTCTATTGGTTACTATCTTGCAATAGCATTTTTTATAGCCATTATCACAGAGTTGCTACTAAGGTCTATAACTAAAAGAACGATAGAAAAACAGACAAAAAGTTTGTTTGATTAAAAAGACAAATCAATATTTTACTATACTGTCTAAAGCTTTTTTTGTTATCATTTTATGTAATCTTTAAATTTTAGGGCTTTTTATGCAGACAAATGAATTTTTTTACAAAGATGAGAGGCTTCCTTTTGTTGAGATAAGATATAGTAAAAATAGTAGCAAACATTATAAAGAGCATCTGCATGAAACTTTTAGTATAGGAGCTATCGATAGGGGCGAAGTTTTATATAAAGTAAGAGGAAAAGAGGCTATATTAAAGCCAGGCTCTCTTGCTTTGATACCACCTTTATATATACACTCTTGCAATCCACTTAATGACAAAGCAAGAAGTTATTATATGCTCTATATCGATAAAGATTATGCCGCTACCATACAAAACTCTCTTTTTTATAGTGTAGCCTTTTTGGAGCCTTCTGATATACTTTTAGACGATTCAATGTTGTATAAAGAGTATATGGAGTTGATGAAACTTTTTATAAAAAAGAGTTTTTTGCTTGAAAAGGAACAAAAGCTTATACTATTTTTAGAGAGAATATTTTTAAAAACTCTTCATGATAAAAAAGCAATCCCTACCCCAAAAAAACTTCAAAGTGCAAAAGAGATACTCTCAAATGATTTAGAGCAAGAGTTATCGCTTGAAGAAGTTGCAAAAAAGCTTAGTTGCAACCCATATACACTTTTAAGAAATTTTAAAAAGGAGTATGGTATAACACCTTTTGCTTTTAGGCTTAATTTACGAATAGAGCTATCAAAGAAACTTCTATCACAAGGTTTGGATTTGAGCAAGATAGCTTTGAAGTGTGGATTTTTTGATCAAAGCCATTTTCAAAAATATTTTAAAAGTATTGTTTTAACCACACCAAAAGAGTATCAAAACAACTTCAAAGAGAAAATATATGTTTAAAAAGGGCTCAATAGTATTAGGTCATTTACTGGTTTTTATAACTATCTTGATATGGAGTGTAGCATTTGTGGGCAATAAAGTTTTACTTTTTTATATAACTCCCATAGAGGTTATGTTGTATAGATTTGCCTTGGCTTATCTTGTACTTATGCTTATATATCCAAAGATAAAAACCATCAAATCTTTTAAAGATGAAGCTTACTTCTTTTTGATAGGATTTTTGGGTATATTTTTATACTTTTTATTAGAAAATTTTGCACTTAAATATACTCAAGCTACAAATGTAGGGTTATATATGGGTGCAATTCCGCTTTTTACAGCTATCACAGCTCACTTTATGCTAAAAGATGAAAAATTAAATGCAAATATCATCATAGGCTTTACTCTAGCTATGATAGGCATGGCTTTGATAATGCTTGATGGAAAAGGTTTTAGCTTAAGGCTCAAAGGAGATATACTTGCTATCTTAGCAGCTGCTACATTTGCTTTGTATTCAACTATCCTAAAACTTGCTCCAAAAGAGTATCATTTCATAGTCATAACTAGAAAAAGCTTTTTTTATGCGGTTGTTTTGATGCTACTTTATCACTTTATATCCCATAAACCTTTACATTTTCAAGCTCTACTATTGCCAAAAGTTTATGGCAATATCATATTTTTAGGACTTTTTGCCTCATCTTTGGCATTTTTATTTTATAAAAAAGGGGTAGAGATCATAGGCTCGGTCAAATCAACCAACTA
>JALVXV010000070.1 GCA_027038235.1 Campylobacterales bacterium
CATCTTTTAAAAACTCTTTTACCTCTTTTTCTGTAAAGTATATATCTGCTATGTTTTATCCTTTTTGCGGTATGAAATATTTTGTTTGTAAATTGTTGATATCTGTATTTAGATACACCTTGAAGTAGTTGCTTAACTTTTCATATTTTTCTTTGTCATGATATGGGATAGGAATTATTATCACTTCATTGTCAGTTTTTCCTATGATTACCAATACCTTTTGTATCGCTATTTTTTTATAATAAATTGATAATAACACATTAACTAACATTAATAAAGGAATAAAAAACCATGAAAATATAACTGACAATACTATTTTAAAATTATTGGTTCTTTTAACTCCAGTATAAGCCACAGAATATATTGATGAGATTTTATAAATTTCATCAATATCACTTATTTTTAATTCAATTTTTTTATTTGTTCTTTCTATTTTATGTTTATAAAAAAATAGTTTTTTATTTTTTTCAATGAAAAATTCATAAAATTTTCTTATGCTAGAAACTGCTATATAAATTATTGCTATATGAGCAAATGATTTATTAATTCCATGCAGCATATCAAAAAATAACAATAAAAATGAAACTACTGCAAGTACTATTTCCAAAAACCATTCGTGAAGATACATATAATCTTCCATCTCAAAAACTAAATCATCATTTTTATTTTCCATCATGCAACCTCTCTTTCAATTTGAACAATATCTATAGAGAAGTCTTTTATAAGAGTTGGGTCTATAGTTGTTATACGGCTATCATATGCTAGATGAATATCTGCTATAAGATTTTTTTCTCCTTGAGAGTTTGTATATCTACTTGCTTGGCTTATGGTGTGTCCGTTTATCTTTATATCTGTATCTATAGCATTTAGATCTATAGAGTCAATTCCTGCATCTTTTAAGTATGTCAACTCTCCCTCTTGGGCTTGTCCATCTTGGTTTTTATCATACCAAAGTTGAAGTCTATTGAAGAGTACATCTCTTCTATCTATCTTATTGTCATAGTTGCTATCTATTGTATCTCTTAGTTCACTAAAGCCTTCTATGGTTCTGCTACCAAATATCTCATTTATACCGGCAATTTTCCCATCCTCATTTTTATCATATACCAAAAAGGCATCTTCACTTTTTACCCAGCTTGTTCTCTCCTTTACTCCATCTCCTGTTACTTTTTCCCAAGCATCTTTAAATGTCTCATTATATTGGATTTCATTTAAAAACTTATAAGCTTCAGTATGATTGAGCATACGAACATTACGATCCTTTTCAAGTAGCTTTACTTTTGTATCTTCAAGTCCACTATAAAGAAGTGTAGTTGCATCTTTTTTTGCATAATTATCTGTAACATCTAAATTTTTTATGATATCTCTTAGTTCATTTTTGGTAGCAGGTCTCTCTCCACTTATTATCTTTTCAAGCTCTTTATTTGCTTCATCTACTGTATATCCCATCACTTATCCTTCTATGATTAGCTTTGCTTGTACATTATCTTTTTTTATACCCAATCTTTTATATCTATCATCTGTTCTTCCAATTAAACCATACTCACTTAATGCCTCTTGAAGCACTTTAAACATCTCTTGTTTATCTTTTTTATCAAACCCTTTGATATCCTCCTCTTTTATGCGAAGTACTTTCCAGATCATTATAATAGGATCTTTGCTTTCATCAGCACCGACATTGTTTAACACAATCTCTATCTTCCTTCTTTTATAGTATAAAACAAAATATACTTCACCTGTCCACCCCTCTCTGTGATCAGGTAAATGTCTTGAGATAGCTTTTAAAAGCCAGATATTTCTCTCTTTGTCTACTGTCCAGCTAAGTTTTCTATATTTAGGATCAAAATGACCACTATAGTCTAACTTATAGTAGTAATTCATCAACTCTATCAAATTGTACTTTTTTATATCCTCATCAGATATATACTCATTTACAAATGCCATGATAAACTCCTCTTTAAAGCTAAGAGCCAAGAGCTTAGAGCTTTAACTTGGTTTGGTTTTATGGTTATATATTTCAAAGATAACTCTACTAAGCTATCTTTGAAATATACTTTATATACTCTTTTTTGTTTATTGTATCAAATATATTTTTAAATTTAAAACTATTTTTTAAGGTTTTGATACTTTTGTTGGATTTGTTACTTGTGGTTACATTTTTTTATGTCAAAACTTCATCTATGTTTATCTTTAGCATTTGATCGCCTATTGCTCAAAAGCTTACTCTAAATACTTTAAATGATTAGATAGCAGATTGGCATGGTTCTTTATTGGTAAGAATATTGGAAAATAAGATTTTAGTATGCTATTTGGTCAGTGCCATATTTGGATTTAATCAATATTTAAATAAAATTAGAGTAAAATTCGCCTTCATAGTCTTGAGACTTAGGTGCTTATGGGCTAAATAAATGAACGAAGGAATAGCTAATGTATGCTATCATAGAAAATGGTGGGAAGCAATATAAAGTTCAAGAGGGAGATTTTGTAAATCTCGACAAGCTTGACGCTCAGCCAAAAGATACTATAGAGGTAGAAAAGGTTCTAGCCGTTGGTGGTGATGAATTTAAGGTGGGTACTCCATATATTGATGGAGCTAAAGTAACACTTGAGGTTGTAACTCATGCAAAAGCAAAGAAAATTGTTATCTTCAAAAAAAGAAGAAGAAAAGATAGCAAATTAAAAAAAGGTTTTAGAAGAGAGTATACTCGTGTTAAAGTTACAAACATATCAATTTAGTATAATTTAAGGAGATAAAATGGCTCACAAGAAAGGTCAAGGTAGTACTCAAAATAATAGAGATAGTGCAGGAAGACGATTAGGTGTTAAAAAATTTGGAAGCGAATTTGTAAGAGCAGGAAATATCATCATTAGACAAAGAGGAACAGCTACACATCCAGGAAATAATGTAGGTATGGGAAAAGACCACACTCTTTTTGCATTGATTGATGGTTATGTAAAATTTGAAAGAAAAGATAAACATAGAAAAAAAGTTTCAGTTTACCCTGCAGCTTAATGAAGACTGAAGGTTAAAGGATGAAGGATGTAGGAAAATAAAAAATTTTCCTACCTTTACTCCTTTTTCTATCCCTCTTTACTCCTAAGCCTATAAAGCTCTCCAGTCTCTTCAATTTTTCAAGGAAAATAAAATAATGTTTAGTGATCATGTAAAACTTACTCTTATCTCCGGCAAAGGCGGAGCGGGAGCAGTCTCTTTTAGAAGAGAAAAATTTGTCATAAAAGGTGGACCGGACGGCGGAGATGGTGGTCAAGGAGGTGATATTGTCATAAAAGTTGACAATAATACCCATACACTCTCTCACCTTAGAGGAAAAAATGTACTAAAAGCCCAAAATGGAAGAGATGGAGAGGGTAGAAAGAGGTTTGGCAAAAAGGGTGCATCACTTACTATAAAAGTACCACCTGGAACTCAGATCATTGATGATAAAAGTGGTGAAGTTCTTTTAGATATGGTTGAGGAAGGAAGTGAAGTTATTTTTTTAAAAGGTGGAAAAGGAGGTCTTGGAAATTGGCATTTTAGAAGCTCCACCAACCAAAGACCTACCTATGCACAACCGGGACTTGAAGGTGAAAAAAAAGATGTAAGGCTAGAACTTAAACTCATTGCCGATGTAGGTCTTGTAGGTTTTCCAAATGTCGGAAAATCCACACTTATAAGTAGAGTCTCAAATGCTACTCCTGAAATAGCAAACTATGAATTTACTACATTGACACCAAAGTTAGGAGTTGTGAATGCTGGTGAATATAGCTCTTTTGTCATGGCAGACATTCCAGGTATCATTGAAGGAGCAAGTGATGGTAGAGGATTGGGTCTTGAATTTTTAAA
>JALVXV010000071.1 GCA_027038235.1 Campylobacterales bacterium
TAGTCCAGCAAAGTAAAATGCAACTTCAAGCATATCAACAAGCTGGGTTGATAACTCCTCTATCTCTCTTTCTGCTTCATTTAATTTCTCTTGCATATCTTTCCTTTTTTATATTTTCTCCAAATCCTAAATCCTAAATCCCAAATCCCAAATCTTCTATCCTGTTGCTTTGTATATCGCATCTTCTATCTGTTTTTTTATATTTTCATACAAAAAGCTATCTTTAAAACTTTTTATGATACCTCCACTTGCATTTGCATGACCTCCACCCTCACCTAATTCATTTGCTATAACACTTACATCAACTTTTCCATTACCTCTTAGGGAGATATTTCTTCTAGCATTTATGTTCATAAAAAAGTCAAAATCTGGATTTTTGACTAAAAAATCATTACCAATGACAGAGACATTTGTAATGGAATATGTAAGTATGCCTTTAGCTCCTTTATACATAATACTCATCTTATCTTTTTTATTTGTCAAAAGTTCAACTATATATCTTGATACAAGATTGTCAAGTGTGTCATCTTTGCTAAAACCTTTAAAAAATCTCTTTTTTAACTTATGAAGTGCATTATCCAAAGCTATATTTGCTCCAGATTTGTCATAATATTCATAAGAGTTTTCAAGCATACTAAAGATATACTCATTATTCTCTCTTGGAAACATCACTCTATTTACCTCTCTTGCATCACTAACAAGCTTTAAGCATACCTTGCCAAGTTCAAAATATCTATCATTGCTAAGCCAAATATCTATAGCATTTGTAACATCACTAAACTTTTTTAATCTATCATTTGGATAAAACTTTTTTGAAAAATACTCATAAGTTATCTTTGTAGCACACCTCTTTTCATCCAAAAAGTACCATTTAAATTTGTCAGCACACTCTTTGCCTGTTTTGTGGTGATCTAAGAGTAAAAGCTCTATATCTTTAGGGCTATTTTTTACTCTCTCATCAAGCATTTTAGCTTGTTGTTCAGTCAAGTTCAAATCAGTTATCAATATAAGAGAGCTCTCTTTGTTGTCATTTTCAATATCACTTAAAATCTGTTCAATCTTTTGAGTTATCTCATTGCCATAATTTGAATTGTAAAAGTTTATATCCTTAAAATACTCTTTTGTTATAAGTTGACACCCATATCCATCCAAGTCTATATGTGATAGGTGGTACAATTTCATTTTTTTCCTTT
This sequence comes from Campylobacterales bacterium, assembly GCA_027038235.1. Taxonomy (GTDB): domain Bacteria; phylum Campylobacterota; class Campylobacteria; order Campylobacterales; family JALSKU01; genus JALSKU01. The sequence goes on from JALVXV010000071.1 coordinate 1,194, forward strand.
GTTTGGTTATAGATTTTCTATCTCTATACTTTTTAATACTTCAAATGTTACATTAGGATCAATCTCAGCATGACTTAGTACTACTATATCAAGCCCAAATTTCTCAAAAATATCCTTTATAGATTTTCTCAAAAGTGGATCTACTATCAAAATAACTGGAGCAACTCCCTTTTGAAGGATTTTAGCAGCCTCATTGCTCATAGTCTCTACAAGTGCATTTATCTGCCCTATGTTTAGTAGTAGATCTCTAGTCCCATTTTTTTCACTTAATTTATCTAAAAGCTTTTGTTCAGTTGAGGCACTTAGGGTCAAAAGTTTTAATACACCCTTATCATCTTTGTATAGATTTGTAATAACCCTAGAAAGTCTTGCTCTTACTTGTTCGACTATAATATCTATATTTTTAGTAATTTCTGCTACATCACTAATGCTTTCAAGTATAGTTATCATATCTTTTATAGGTATCTTCTCATGAAGAAGTGCTTTTAAGACCTTTTGGATAAGACCAATGTTTGCAACCTTCAAGCAATCCTCCACAACTATTGGATAATCTTTTTTTACATTTTCTATAAGTTTGCTTACCTCTTGACGAGAGAGTAGCTCTTCAGCATACTTCTTGATAAGTTCACTCATGTGGGTTGATATAACTGTAGCTGGATCTATAACAGTATAACCCTTCATAATAGCCTCATCTTTTATATCGGCCTCTATCCAGATAGCTTCAAGTCCAAATGCTGGTTCTTTTGTAGGAATTCCTTCTATCTCATCCGTTGCTAGTCCACTATCCATTGCAAGAAATTTATCTGCATAAATTTCACCCTTTCCTATGGAGACACCTTTTAAAAGTATCTCATACTCATTTGGTTGAAGGTGGAGATTGTCTCTAATTCTTACTTGGGGTATCAAAAAACCATAATCAGTTGCAATCTTTTTTCTCATATTTTTTATCCTAGAGAGTATATCTCCTCCTTGTGCAGGATCAGCAAGTTTTACAAGCTGATAACCAAGATCAAGCTCCAAAATCTCCTGTTTAAGTATATCTTCTAAGTTTTGCTCCTCTATTTTTTTCTCCTCTTCGGGAGTTAAGATAGGCTCTGTTTCCTCCTCTTTTGTAGTCTCACCTTTTAAGAACTCTTTTCCTAAGTGCCCCTCTTTACTCATTTTAATAAGATAACCAAGTGCTAAAAAGAGTGCTCCTACAAAAAGTAAAGATATCGTTGGCAGACCAGGAACCAATGCAAACATAATAAGTATAAAACCGACTATAAAGAGTGTCTTTTGCTCATTTACAAGCTGATTTATGATACCCTCTGCAAAATTTTCATTAGATCCACTTGATCTTGTGATGATGATACCAGTTGCTGTGGACATAATAAGAGCAGGAATTTGAGAGACTAAACCATCTCCTATGGTAAGTATAGTAAATGTCTTTGCACTATCAGCTAAGCTCATATCATACTGAAACATACCTATCAAAAAACCACCTATAATATTTATTATAGTGATAATGATACCAGCTATTGCATCGCCTTTGACAAATTTACTAGAACCATCCATCGCACCATAAAAATTTGCCTCTTGTATGATAGCCTCTCTTCTTAATCTAGCTGTTTTTTCATCTATTAAACCTGCATTTAAGTCTGCATCTATCGCCATCTGTTTTCCTGGCATTGCATCAAGAGTAAATCTTGCTGCCACTTCAGCAACTCTAGTAGAGCCTTTTGTGATAACTATGAAGTTGATAAGAACAAGTATAGTAAAAACTATTACACCTATTACATAATTGCCACCTACTACAAACTGTCCAAAACTATCTATAATACTACTAACAGCAGAGGGACCTTCATGACCTTTACTTAGTATCATTCTTGTAGTAGCAATATTTAACGAAAGTCTATATAGTGTAATAATAAGTATCAAAGTTGGAAATGTTGTAAGATCAGTTGGTTTTGGAATATATAGTGCAATAAGAAGTATCAAAACTGAAACTGATATAGATATAGTCAAGAAAAAATCCAATACATAGCTAGGTAGTGGAACAATGATAATAGCAAGTATTGCAACAATAAGTGCAACAATGGTCAAATCTTTAGATCTTACTACAAAATCAATATATGGAGCTAAAAATCCTAAAAATCTTCTCTTTTTTGAGGGCATTTACATTATATCTTTTAGCGAAATTTCCGATAAGAAGAGATCTATTTTCATCTGCAATCTATTTAAAAAAGGCCATATTAGGCAGACATCAGCTTTGTTACTTTTACATCTATTTTGAGATGGTGAACACTCAAAAACTGTCGGTGCTTTCTTTTCAGCAAACTCTATTACCTCAAGTATTGATATATTTTCAGGTTTTTTTGATAGTTTAAAGCCACCCTTTGCCCCTTTGTATGAGGTTAATATACCATTTCTTGCTAAGCTTTGAAGAATTTTTGCTAAAAAACTCTTTGAAATATTTAGTTTTTTTGAAAGTGTATCTACATCAACCGCATCATCCTCTTTGGAAATGACTATAAGTGATAAAAGGGCATATTCACTAGCCTTGGTCAATAACATAAGACTCCTTACAACTCATAACTCATAACT
>JALVXV010000072.1 GCA_027038235.1 Campylobacterales bacterium
TGTTTGCCAACTCTTTTTCATCTCCTATCTTAAAAAAGTATCCATTTTTATTTTTTAGTATTATATCCAAAACTCCGCCATGATTGGAAGCGACAACGGGTGAATTTAGTGCTAAAGCTTCTGCTACGATTCTTCCAAAGCTTTCAGGCTTTTTGGAACTGCTTACTACAACATCACTTAAGGAGTATATCTCAGCTACTTTGCTTTGACTTCCTGTAAATTTGATAGGGGCTTTTAGTGAATTTGCTAAATTTTTTAATGAGTTAAAATACTCCTTTTTATCCTCTCTAACTCCGCCGACAATTAAGCCTATACTATTTGGTAAAGTGGCTTGAATTAACTTTATAGCTTTTATAAAAGTTTCTAAATCTTTTAATTGGGTAATTCTACCTACAGTTGAAATGATAAATTTATCTTCTAAATCAAACTTTTTTTTAAATTTGACTATAAAATCACTATCTAAGTTATTTGGATTAAACTTTTTTAAATCCACCCCTCTAGGTATTACTGTTATCTTGCTTTCCTCGGTTTTATAATGCTTTTTGATATACTCTTTTATAGAGTTACTAACACATATTACTCTATCACCTTTTGTCATAATCTTGCTATAAAAATTAACAGAGTTATATCCATGAACAGTTGAAATAGTAGGGATACCAAGCTCTTTATCGGCAAAATGCACCATCCAGCCGGGAACTCTGCTGCGGTAGTGTAGAAGATCTGGATTTAACTCTTTTAGGATTTTTTTGAGTCTTTTTATCCTCAATGGAGCTGTTAGGATATTTTTTGAACATACATCACACTTTATATGTTTTGCTCCATCTTTTTGCAACTCTTTTACTAGTTTTCCACCATTGCTTATGACTATAGAGCTATATCCTCTTTTTACCAACTCTCTTGAAAGTTCGATTGTGCCTCTTTCTACTCCACCCTCATTTAATTCAGGTAAAAGTTGGACTACTGTTTTTGACTTATTCATTAGTATAGTTTAGCTAAAATTTATTTAATTTTATGTTAATTTATAAAAATGTATAATTGTCTAATTGAACAAATAGGAGTAATAGATGAATATAACAGCTACACAGTTAAAGCAAGAAACTCATCTGCTTTCACAAGTAGAAAAAGAGGATATAATAGTTACAAAAAGATCTAAGCCTTTTGCAGTAATAATAGAGTATGACAAATATAAAAAACTTATAAAAGAATCCAATAAATCAAAACTTAAGGAAAAATTAGATGCATTAAACTCGTTAAATTCTTTTCATTTGGGTGGAAAAGATTATAAAGAGATAAAAGGTGATACTAAGATATGAAAATTTTTTTAGATGCAAATATTATACTTGATTTGATAGATTTGGATAGAAAAGAGCATAAAAATAGTAAAAAAATGGTGGCTAAGCTTTTGCAAAACGGTGATGAGTTATTTACTAGTTGTGATATTTTTACTACTATTTATCATGTTGCTTCTAAGAGAGTTGATTATGATGAGTTGATAGCTCTTTTGGAGAAGATATTGGTTTTTGTTCAAATTATCTCCATAGATACATCGATGATACAAGCTTCCATAACTTTGAGTAAAAAATATCATCATAAAGATCTTGAAGATGTGCTTCAGTATATATGTGCAAAAAGTAGTGGTTGTGAAATGATTTATACAAATGATAAAGGATTTTTTTCACCTGGTATTGAACTATTGTGTTAGCTCTACCTTTTTAAGATAAGGTGTAAAGTCAAATTTACCTTTAAGTTTTTTGATATTTCTTGCAAGATGATGAAACTTTGTATCTTTTTTTTGTGAAGGTAGATTTATGATATGAAGTTTTGCATCTGAGTTTGCTCTTGCTTCACTTAGCATAGAGGTTGAGTCTATGGTGATAAAAAGTTCATCACAAACTTCTAAAAAGTCTGGAATCGGGTTGATATTTGGCTCTTTTGAATATATAAGTTTATAATCAAATCTATACTCTTTTATCAACTCCTCTATCTCTTTTGTTGTTCTTCTTGAAGTTGTTATATATTTTAAGTGATTTGGATAATTTTTGAAAATATTATCTAACTCTTTTTTGATACTTTTTTTATCCATTGTAAAGATAGAGTTATTTCCTCCTATGATGATACCAAGAGATGATTGGCTCTTCTTTTGGATATATCCTTTTGGTTTGCTTATAGATAGGCTTATGGGTAGGGATATAATATTGCTAAGTTTTGGAGGATTGTCATGCTCTAAAGCTAAAATATAATCAAAATTATCCAACCTAAAACCTTTTGGAAGCATTATGGCAATAGAAGGAATGCCAAGTTTTTTTGCTACATATTTGTTGGTATAGTATGTCAATGAACCAGTAGATACTATGGCTTGATATTTGATATCGGGCAATTTTATATTTGCAATATTTAGATAAATATTTAAATTGTCTAGCAGGTATGAAAGAGCTTTTTTAAAAGGTGTTAGTGAAATATCTACTATATCATACTCTAACTCTTTAAGTTTTGCAAAAGCGATAGATTGGTTTAAATGGCCAGGTTTTTTATCACTAAGTATCAAAATCTTCAACTAAGCCTCCAGCGATTGTGCATCCAAAACCACTGCTGTGGGTTTTTTCTTATCATCTCTTCAAAAGTGTCATTATACTTTTGAGTTATTTTTTTAATCCTCTCTTGTTTATTCTCCTCATTAGAGGCAGTATAATCAATAGGATCATAAACTATTATCTTATATCTGCCATTACTTTGTCTTTGTGCAAATATTGGAAGTATGATAGGATCATATTTTAGCTTTAGTATAGCTATGGAGCTAACAGTATCAGCTGGTTTTCCAAAAAAATTTACTTTGACACTTTCATTTCCTCCTGCTTTTTGGTCTATAAGGATTCCTATATTTTTATTCTCCTTTAATGCCTTGACTATCTTTATCATGGCATTTTTTTTGTGTATATTTGTATTGCCATACTTTTCCCTAAATGGAGTTGTTATGTTTTTTTCTATGAGTTTGTTATTGCCTTTTCTGCCAATGACAATCATATCAAAGCCATTGAGTGATAAAAATTGTGCTGCAAGTTCCCAATTTGAAAAGTGTGCAGTTATAAATATTATACCTTTTTTATTTCCTTTTGCTATATTTTGTAACTTTTGAAGCACTTCATCTTTATTTGATATGAGTTGATTGATATCTAGTCTATCGTTATATAATAAAATAATTTCAGCTAAAGTTATGCCAATATTTTGATATGCTTGGATAGCTATCTGTTCTATTTGGTCTTGATTTTTTTCAGGATATGCAAGTTGTAGGTTTTTTTTTGTAAGGCTACTTCTTCGTTTTTCAAATTTGTAAAAAAGCATAGAAATTGCATCAAAAAATTTGTATATAAAGCTTTTAGGCATAATTTTTGAAGTATAAATCAATGTACAAACAGTGATATATTCAACTTTTTCTCTTATATTGTAAAACAATCGCTTTGCCTTATGGTAGCTAATCTCACTTTTACCCTTTTTTAGATATAATTCTATCTAAAAGTAATTTAAAAGGTCTTTTAATGGATAGAGAGTATGTATTAAATTATTTAAAAGAGAATAAATTAAAATTAAAAGATAAATATGGTGTAATTAAAATAGGTCTTTTTGGAAGTTATGCTAGAAATGAACAAAAAGAAAATAGTGATATAGATATAGCTATAGAAATAGAAGCAAAAAATAGTTTTAGAAGTTTTTTTGCTCTTAAAAATGAACTTGAAAGAAGCTTTGATAAGAAAATTGATCT
>JALVXV010000073.1 GCA_027038235.1 Campylobacterales bacterium
ATGGCTTTTGTGCTTATGATCTCAAAAGCAGATGCTAAAAGCACAAGAAACTTTGCTTTTTTAACTGGGATTGTTATACTTATTCTTTCACTTAAGCTCTTTTTAGATTTTCAGCCAGTTTCATATATGCAGTTTATTGAGTTTCATCCATGGATAAAAAGTTATGGCATAAGCTACTATATTGGAATAGATGGATTTTCTCTTGTGATATTGATACTTATTGCTGTTTTGGTACCATCAGGCTATCTTCTTTTGTGGGAGGGTAGAACTAAAGGGTATTGGATAAGTATGTTGCTTATAGAAAGTGGAATGCTAGGAGCTTTATTTTCTTTGGATTTGATGCTTTTTTACTTTTTTTGGGAGACTATGGTGCTTCCTGTATTTTTGATCATTGGAATGTTCGGGCATGATGAAAAGGTTTTTTCCACATTAAAATTTACTATTTATACTATTAGTGGCTCTTTGTTTATGTTTTTAGCAATTTTATATCTAGGCATTACCTTTCACAATGAGTTTGATCTTTGGAGTTTTCAGCTTAGCGATCTTGCTAAAATAACCATTCTATCCTCCACAGAAAAGTTTTGGCTATTTTGGGCATTTATGTTGGCATTTATGGTAAAAATTCCTCTCTTTCCATTTCATGGTTGGCTTTTAGAAACTTACAAAAATGCTCCAACAGGTGGAGTTTTTTTGCTCTCTTCATTTATGGCAAAGCTTGGAGTTTATGGAGTTATTAGATTTGTTATGCCTCTATTTCCCAATCTTTTTAAAGAGTACTCCTCCTTTTTTGTCTGGCTTGGACTGTTTGGGCTTATCTATTTTGGGATAGCTGCACTTATGCAAGATAATATCAAAAAGATGTTTGCCTACTCTTCAGCCTCTCATCTTGGTTTTATTGTAGTTGGGGTTTTTGCTCTAAATGAGTATGCAATGCTTGGAGCTTTATTTTTGATCATTGCCCATGCTATGGCAACTGGGGGACTTTTTTTATTGGTAGGAAAGATCTACTTTTATCTAAAAACATTTGATATTTCAAAGCTTGGAGGTATTGCTAAAAAGGCACCTTTATTTGTCATATTTTTTGCTATTTTTCTTTTTAGTATTGTAGGACTTCCTGGGACAAATGGTTTTGTAGCAGAGTTTATGATCATTTTAGGTTCGTTTAAAAGATCTATCTTCATGGGTATTGTATCAGCAACTACTGTTATAGTCGCAGCTTCATTTATGTTTTGGATGTTTCAAAGAGCTATTTTACAAGATACTTTAAATGATATATCTAAAATGAGAGATTTGAACTATTATGAGGTTATAGGACTTTTACCTATAGCTATAGTCATTATAGTAATGGGTATCTATCCGGATCTCTTCACCCTTAAAATAGAACCAACAATTTACTATTATTTGCATGACATATTAAAAATGGGGATATCAAGATGAATCTATCAAATCTCTTTTACTTTTTACCTTTGATTACCTTAGGTATAGGTGGTATAGTTTTGATGGTAATGAGTGGATTTAAACATATCAAGATAGAGATTTTTGCTTTTGTAACTATGGGTTTTTTAAGCTTGTCAACTATAGCAGAACTTTTTAATCTTGGTAAATTGTACTCATACAAGCCATCTCCTTTGATATTTCATAAAATGTTTATAACTGATTCTTTATCTTCATATTTTACATTGATGCTAATAGGTGGCGGTATCTTTACAATGTTAGTTGGAAAACACTACTTTGAAAGAAGGGACTACTTTAGGGGTGAATTTTTTGCAATGCTTATTTTTAGTATATTTGGCATGGGTATGCTTGTACATTCAAATGAACTTATTACCGCTTTTATATCTTTAGAAATAGCATCTCTTAGCCTATATGTATTGGTTGGTTTTAATAGAGCAAACAATAAAAGAATAGAGGCAGTATTTAAATATATAACACTAGGAGCATTTGCTGGAGCATTCTTTCTCCTAGGCTCTTTGCTTATCTATCTAAATACCCAAACAACACTACTTGGAAATATCGGTATATATCTCTCATCTCATCAAACATCCAACCTATCTCTAGCTGAACTTGGTGGGGCCTCTATAATAATATTGATATTTTTTAAAATCTCAGCTTTTCCATTTCAATCATGGACGATAGATGTTTACGATGGAGCCCCCTTGCCTGTTACAGGCTTTATGGCTGCAACTTTTAAGATAGCAATTTTTGGCTTTTTGCTTAGACTTATAGTGGTAGATTTTGATACTATTTCATACATTTGGCATCAACTTTTTTACTGGATAAGCATACTTACTATCATCTATGGAAGTTTTTTAGCAACTATCCAAAAAAGTATAAAAAGGATGTTGGCATCATCTAGTATAGTTCATACTGGATATATGCTTATAGCTATCTCTTCTATTCAAGAAGTTGGGGTAAAGGCTACAATTTCTATCATCTTCTATCTTGTGGCATACTTTTTATCTGCTATTGGCTCATTTGGACTTCTATCCTATATCACCTCTGATGAGAGGCTTAGGGTTACTTATGATGATTTTAAAGGCTTTGCAAAAGATCACCCCTATATGGCTGCAATGATGAGTGTTTTTATGTTTTCATTGGCAGGAATCCCCGGAACCATGGGATTTATAGGTAAATTTTATATCTTTACTTCAGCTATTGAAGCACACAACTATATACTTGCTATCATCGGAATACTTGCAACTTTTATATCCATTTATTACTATTTTAAACTTATTGCTGTAATGTATTTTTATGAGAGAGTACAGATGACAAATGTCCCTAAACTTAAAGGTTTAAGCCCAAAAGTTATAGGCATTGTTGCTCTTTTGATACTTTGGGGAGGATTGGGAAATTCTCACATATTGTTTATCCCAGGAGTTGATTTTCTTATAAACCTAGCACAAACTTCATACAACTCTTTACTTTTACCTTTTAAATAAAGTTGATTTTTGACGATAATAGGATATAATATTCATAATTTTATCTAAAGGATTTTACTTTGTTTAATAATGCAAATATACTTATAACTGGCGGGACAGGAAGTTTTGGCAAAAAATATACTCAAATTTTACTTCAAAAATATAAACCAAATAAGATCATTATATATAGCCGAGATGAACTAAAACAGTATGAGATGGCTCAAAAGTTTAATGATAAATGCATGAGATATTTTATAGGTGATGTAAGAGATCTTAGTAGGCTTGAAAAGGCTATGGATGGAGTTGATTATGTGATACATGCCGCAGCTTTAAAGCATGTGCCGATAGCTGAATACAACCCAATGGAGTGTATAAAGACAAATGTAATGGGTGCAGAAAATGTGATAAATGCCTCTATAAAAAATCAAATAAAAAGAGTTATAGCTCTCTCTACCGATAAAGCAGCAAATCCTATCAACCTTTATGGTGCTACTAAATTAGCCTCAGACAAACTTTTTATCGCTGCAAACAATATAAAAGGCTCACAAGATACTATCTTTTCAGTCGTTAGATATGGCAATGTGATAGGAAGTAGAGGCAGTGTAATACCATTTTTTCAAAGGCTTGTAAGAGAAAAAGCTAAAGAGATACCAATAACAGATCCAAATATGACAAGATTTTGGATAACATTAAGGCAGGGTGTTGAATTTGTTTTGAAAAATTTTGAGAGAATGCAAGGAGGAGAGACATTTGTCCCAAAAATTCCATCTATGAAAATGACAGATTTAGCTAATGCAATAGCTCCAAATATTCCTCAAAAGATTATAGGAATAAGACC
>JALVXV010000074.1 GCA_027038235.1 Campylobacterales bacterium
TAGAGCTTAGAGCTATAAATTGGTTTATAAAACTAAGCTCAATCCGAAGGATAAAAGATGAAAATCGTACTCAAATCACCTCTTGATATGCATTTGCATTTAAGAGATGGTGATATGTTAGAAAGTATTGCAAGATGTAGTTCAAGATATTTTGCGGGAGCTATTGTGATGCCCAACCTTGTTATGCCTGTAACTTCTATAGATGAGGTGATAAGCTATAAAAAAAGAGTACTTAAGGCTATAGGTGATGATAAATTTGAGCCCTATATGACACTATTTTTTAAAAGTGATTATAGATATAACTTTTTAAAAGAGGCAAAAGAGTATATAAAAGCTATAAAACTTTACCCAAGTGGTATTACTACCAACTCTGAGGGCGGAGTAAGTAGCTTTGAGATAGATGACTTAAGAGAGACTTTGGAGGCTATGAGTGAGCTAAATATCCCACTTTTAGTTCATGGTGAAACAAATGGATTTGTAATGGATAGAGAAAAGGAGTTTAGCTCTTTTTATGAAAAAATTGCTTTGACTTTTCCTAAACTAAAGATAGTAATGGAGCATATAACAGATAAAAATAGTGTAGAGCTTTTAAATAGGCATGATAACCTTTATGCTACAATTACCCTGCATCATTTACTAATAACATTAGATGATGTAGCAGGTGGGCTTTTAAGACCTCATCTATTTTGCAAACCTATTGCTAAAAGATATGAGGATAGAGAGGCTTTACAAAAAGTGGCACTAAATGGCCATCCAAAGGTGATGTTTGGAAGTGATTCTGCTCCTCATCCAAGAGATAAAAAGGAGTCCTGTGGGTGTGCTGCTGGTATATTTAGTGCACCTGTTGCTTTGTCAGCTCTTTGTGAACTTTTTGAAAAAAATGATAAGTTAGAAAATTTGCAAAAATTTATCAGTGATAATGCGATAAAAATATATGGTATAAAACCAATAAAAAAAGAGATAGTTTTAGAAAAAAAAGAGTTTTTAGTTCCTCAAAAGTATGGTAATGTAGTGCCAATGTTTGCAGGAGAAAAGCTTAGCTGGAGTAGTTATGAGAGTACTAGTTCTTGAGGATAATGAGCTTCTTTTGGAAACTTTAGAAGACTTTTTGGAAAATGAGGGTTTTGAGGTAGATTTAGCAAAAGATGGAGAGGAGGCTCTAAGGCTTAGTTATCAAAATTCATATAGTCTATATCTTCTTGATATAAAGGTTCCTTTGGTTGATGGAGTAGAACTTTTAAAAGAACTAAGAGAGTATGGTGATGAAACTCCTGCTATATTTATAACCTCATCTACAGATAAAGATAGTATTACAAGCGGGTATGAGGCTGGATGTGATGAGTATATAAAAAAACCATTTGATCTTGATGAACTTTTGATGAGGATCAAAGCTGTTTTAAAAAGAGTGGAGCCTCAAGAGAGCATTAAGATAGATGAAAATTATAGCTATAATGTAAAAAGAAAGAGACTCTTAAAAAATAACCAAGAGATAAAAATCAATTTAAAAGATTTACAACTTCTTGAACTTCTTTTGACAAATAGAGGAAAAGTTGTAACAAAAGAGATGATAAAAGATAAGTTATGGCAAAATGAAGAGTTAGTAAGTAGTGGATCTTTAAGGGTTTATATAAACAATCTAAAAAAGATATTTGGAAAAGAGGCCATAGAAAATATAAGAGGCTTGGGGTATAGGTTTAAATAGCATGGAAAAAGAGCATAGGTGGGTATTGGCAAAAATATCCCTTTTCTTCTCTTTATGGATGTTTTTTATATTTTCTATCATATATTTTATTATTGATAAGTTTTATCTTAGTGAAAATCTCTTTTATCTTGTAGGTATAACGGCATTTTTGATATCACTTTTTGGTGGATATATGTTGGCACTATTTTTTTTAAATCCAATTTTTCAAACCAATAAATTTCTTGATAGACTCTTAAAAGATACTCTTCATGAGTTAAATATACCTGTAGCTACTATCAAAGCAAATGCACAGATGATAAAAACAAATCCAGCAAATCCAAAAAATATCAAAAGGATTGATAGGATAGAAAAGTCTTGTGAGGATCTTTTACAACTATACAAGGGGATGGATTACTATATAAAAAGAGAGATTGAACAGGTTGATAAAGAGGTTTTTGATTTAAAAGATATGTCTCAAGAGAGCATCAAAAAATTTAAAGAGATTAGCAAAGATATTACTATCTTAGATGAGTTGCAAGAGATAAAAGTAAAAGCGGATAAAATGGGTTTTCGTAAAGTGCTTGATAATCTCATATCAAATGCTATTAAGTATAATAAACCAGGCGGTTATGTAAAAATCATTTTAAAAGAGGAGTATTTAATCATTGAGGATGGAGGAATTGGAATGGACTCAAGTGAACTTTTTAGAGTGTTTGATAGACACTACCAAGCAGATGAGAGCAAAAGTGGTTATGGTTTGGGGTTGAGCATAGTAAAATCATACTGCGATAAAGAGAGAATTTATATCAATATAGACTCTAAAAAAGGGGTAGGAAGTAAATTTAAATTGAATTTGAAAAATATAAAGGTATAGCAATGTTTGCAAAAATAAATATATTATCAACATCCTTTAAATATTTAAAAAGCAATGCAGTATCTATTTGATAGTAATGCATCTGTTCATAGCCTTACTATAACAGGAGAGAGCTATAAATATCTTTTTAAAGCTAGAAGACATAAAGTAGGGGAGCTTATAGCTTGTAGAAATTTAAAAGATAATTTTATATATTTTTACAAGGTAGAAAATATTTCAAAAAAAGAGGCTATACTGACTTTAAAAGATAAAAGAGAGTTGATTGTAAAGCCCTTGAAATATCTTCATATAGGATGGTGTATAATAGATCCTAAGAGCATAGAAAAAACTCTACCTATGCTAAATGAGATAGGTGTAAGTAAGATATCATTTATATATTGCCATAGAAGTCAAAAAAATTTTAAGATAAATTTTAAAAGGCTTGAAAAGATCTTAATAGGTTCATCCCAACAGTGTGGAAGAAGTGAAATAATGCAGTTAGAAGAGGTAAAAAGTTTACAAAATTTTTTTGAAATTTACCCAAAAAGTGCTATAATAGACTTTGGAGGCAAAACTCTAAAGAACTCCTTATTGCCTAAGAGTATTGTTATAGGGTGTGAAGGTGGTTTTAGCGAAAATGAGAGAAAACTTTTTGTAAATAGGTCGATATATAGGCTAGATACACCTATGATACTAAGAAGTGAGAGTGTGGTAGCATCTATAAGTGCTATGGTGTTGTTGTAAAATGAGGTCTATTGTAAATTTTAGAATCATAAAAGAGAGATTAGATGAAAGAAGGCAAAAAAGTTAAAAGTCAAACCCTGACCCCTCTAAGGGTTGTTGTTTTGGTTGCTTTTATCTCAGTAGCTACTTTTTCTGCTACTTTAAGAGTAGGAAGTTGTGCTGGTGCTACATATGCTACAATCAAATCTGCTATAAACAGTGCAAATAGTGGAGATACTATTGAGATTTGTAAAGGTACTTACAATGAGAGTTTACATATAAATAAAGATAATCTCACTTTAAAAGGTATAGGCTCAAACATAGATGATGTAGTTGTAAATGGCGGTAACTCAATAGCTATAATAGCAAAAGGTAAAAATGAAACTTTTGATCACTTCAAAATAGAATCAACCTCACAAGGTATATATAGATATGGCAC
>JALVXV010000075.1 GCA_027038235.1 Campylobacterales bacterium
ATATTTGCTTTAGTTATCATCTTTGCTAATTTATTAGCTAAAAGTTCAGCTCTTTTTGGATCTTCTAAAATCTTTGCACTTTGAAGATAGTATTTTGAGTGTTTGCCACTACTTAAAAGAAAATGACCCTCAAGTAGAGCATTTGCATCTTTATATATAGCTTTTAAATCCATCAAAATTATACTCTCATAAGTTCATCTTCTTTATTTTTGACAAGCCTATCAACCTCTCCTACAAATTCATCTGTAAGTTTTTGTATATCATCATGAGCTCTTTTGCTCTCATCTTCAGTAATCTCTTTATCTTTTTCAAGATGTTTTATCTTGTTATTTGCATCTTTTCTTACATTTCTTATGGCAACTTTTGCCTTTTCACCCATAGCTTTTGCCTGTTTTGCACTCTCTTTTCTTTGCTCTACTGTCATAGGGGGAAAGAAGAGCTTTATGCTCTCTCCATCATTGTTTGGATTGACTCCTATATTTGCTCCTTGTATTGCATGTTCAATATCTTTTAGTATATTTTTCTCCCAAGGACTTATAGTGATAGTTGTAGCATCTGTTGCTAAGATAGTTGCTACTTGATTTAGTGCAGTAGGAGTACCATAATAGTCCACCTTGACATTATCAAGTATATTTACTGAAACCTTTCCACTTCTAAGAGTGGTGAAATCTTTTTTTAGAGCCTCTATGCTCTTTTTCATATGCTCTTTTGCATTATCTTTTATCTCATTTAGTGCCATATCTATCCTTTATCAAAAGTTTTGTTTTAATTTTATTGCCTATCTTGATAATAAGTCTATTTCTCTTTTTTAGCAGTTTTTTATCTATCTTTTTATCAATTAATCCATCTTTTACCTCTACTTTGCTCCACCCATATCCACTAAGGTAGTACTTTGCAGATTTGATACTCTTGTCATACAATTTTGCCATAATCTTTTTTAAAATTCCATTTTTTGGATACTCTTTTGGCTCTATTAGATTAAGATGTAGCTCTTTGTATCTTAATTTTCTTTTTAAGCTACTTTTTCCTACAAGTGCATCTCTATCTAAACTAAATATATCACTATATCTACTTATGGCTCCTATGTTTTGGTTGATAATAGCTTCAAAACCAAACTCCTTTGTGATCTTTTGTACTCTCTTATCATACTCTCCATAGGGGTAAGCAAAATATTTTGGAGTGATGTTAACTCTTTTTTTTATAAGATTTAATCCCCTTTTAAAATCCTCTCTTAGATATTTGTTGCTTTTTTGTGTCATGTGAGGGTGAGAGTAGGAGTGAAACTCGATAGAGCCATACTTTGATATCTCTTTTAACTCTTTCCATGAGGTATAATCAGGATATTTATCCTCAGTAGCTTGTACATATACAAATAGCGAAAAGGGGTAGTGATACTTTTTAAATATCTCAAGAGCATTTTGATAAAAACTTTTAAAGTTGTCATCTATAGTAAGCACTACCCATCTATCATCAATATCTTTGTGATTTTTAAGAGCATTTACTAAAGTTTCAAGCTTGATAACTTTATAATCTCTATTTTTAAGATACTCAAATTCCTCTTTTAGCTCTTTTATAGTGGTGTTGGTTGAGGGGTATCTGCTATCACCAAATCTGTGATAGACAAATATGTGAGCATCTGCAAAAAGTAGGCCATAAGATAAAAAGAGGGACAAAAGAAATATCTTTATCCCTATAGATGTTGAGATATTGTTACTTTGTAGTTGGAGCTTTTGGAGCTTCATCTGCTTTTGTCGTTGGCACCGAAGGCACTATAGGAGTTTTTTTGATGGGTTTTTCAACTTTTATATCTTCAGCTAAAGAGGATTTTTTTGATTTATTATAAAAATAACCAAGAGTTAGAGTATTTACTATAAATAAAAATCCAACAATAAATGTAAACTTTGCTAAAAATCCAGCAGGTCCTTTTGCACCAAAAAGCGATTCGTTGCTTCCGCTATAAGCTCCAAGTCCTATAGAGGAGCTTTTTTGCAAAAGTATAGCGATAGTGAGTATCACAGCAAGAACAAATTGTAAAACCAGCACAATGGTTGTCATAATTAGTATCCTTTTATAAAAAATAGAGTATAATTTTATTCTATTTTTAGATTAGCCCTGAATTATATCGAAAAAATATTAAATATAGGTTTAAAAGTGATTTTATCTTATGAAAAAGAGTTTTCAAAAAATGCTTCAAGCTACAATGAGTATAATATCATACAAAAAGAGGTAGCAAGAAATGTTGTCTCTTTGGTAGAAAATGCTCCAAAAAGGATACTAGATCTAGGCTGTGGAAGTGGAGAAATTTATAAGCTAATAAATTGGAACATTGAAGAGTTTACGGCAGTTGACATCTCTTATGAAATGTGTAAACTTCATCCAAAAAATCCAAATATAAGTGTTATAAATGAAAATTATGAAGATGACAACTTGTTTGAAAGATTAAAGCAAGAAAATTTTGATATAGTTTTATCCTCTTCATCGCTTCAATGGTGTTCAAACTTAGATAAGATGGCTAAAAAGATTTCAAAACTATCAAACAATTGTGTCCTTTCTTTGTTTTGTGATGGAACCTTTAAAACCATATATCAAACAAGTAAACTTAAGTCATTTTTGCCAAATTATAAAGAGGTTATAAAAATTTTTGAAAAATATTTTGAGATGGAGTGCGATATTAGAAGATATAAGCTATATTTTGAAGATAATATTTCAAAATTTCGCTATATCAAAAAAAGTGGAGTAAGTGGCGGCAAAAGAAGACTTAACTATAAAGAGACTAAAGAGCTTATCAAAAGCTATCCGCTTGATTATTTAGAATTTGAAGTGCTGCTTCTTAGAGCCAAGAGCTTAGAGCCAAGAGCTTAGGGCTTTTGTTTTGGTTGATGGTTGCTTAGATTTTAGTCTATTAAAGGGCATCTCTATTGTGAAGTTTTATAGACTTAAGAGATGCCCTAAAGTTTTTCCTAATCTCTACTATTAAATATCCCTAAGATTTGCAAAAGTGAAATAAAAAGATTTAAAAAGTCAAGATATAGATTTACTGCTGCTTCAACCGGAGTCTCTACATTTCCCCTTATGATATTTTGTGTATCATATAGTATAAAAGCACTAAATAGTATAGAGCTTACACTTGCAATGACAAGTTGCAATAAAGAGCTTCCTAAGAAGATGTTGATAAGAGATGCGACAATGACTACTATCAATGTGATAAATAGCATCTTTCCCATTGCAGAAAAGTCTCTTGTTGTATTCATTGCAAATATAGATAACCCACCAAAAGCCACAGTTGTAAGGATAAAAGCTTCAGTTATGATATTTGCACCACCTGGTATCGCCAAAAATGCTGATAGAGTTGGAGCTAAAGTTAGCCCTGAAACAAAAGTAAAAGCAAATAAAAGTACAAAGTTTAATCCCTCTTTTTTCTTTGCAGCCAATAAACCAAATAGTAGTGCAAACTCAAGTATTATAAGTCCCCAAAACCATCCTGCTACACCCATTCTGCCATCAGCAGTTACTTTAACAAGTGAGTTAGCAAGGTAGGCTGTGCCTATATATGCTCCCGCACTAGCTGAAAGCAAACTAGCTGCAAAAAGTTGATATGTCTTTTTGATAAAAATTGCTAAATCGCTTTTTGCAGTAGTACTCTCCTTCGCAGTAGCACTATCAACAGTTTTATCTTTTATATA
>JALVXV010000076.1 GCA_027038235.1 Campylobacterales bacterium
AAAATGTAACTATCAAGAGACTTGAAGGTGGAAAGGTCAATGCAAAAATAGTAAAAATTGACCAAGCAATAGGTGGTGAAATAATAGCAGAGAAGATTTTCATAAAGCAGTTGGTTTCAAATGTTACCATGGTAGCTTCTGAAACTATAGAAATATCACACTTAAAAGGGACAAACAATAGATTTATCATTGATCCATCAAGGGTTTTAGGCTTTCAAGAAAAGATAGATGAGTTAGAAACAAGACTTAGAAAAGTAGAATCCACCATAAGTAGTATGAAAAAAAGCATTAGAGATAAAAAGTTGCTTATAAATAAAAACAAAGAACCAGCAGAGCTTGTAAAACAGAGGATAGTGGAGCTTAAAAAGTCAGGGCAAGAACCCGCTAAAACTCTTTTAAGAAAGATAAAAGATTTTCAAGATTTAATTGCTTCATATAATGTTATGCTAGATAAGTATAAAAAAGAGATGGATGAAAAAAGAGATATTAAAAAAGAGATAGAGGATATACAATCTACCATTCTAAAAGCAAAGATCATCAACCACTCAATTTGGCATGAATATAATGAGATAACCTTTGTACTGCTCTCTCCTAAAGTTGAGATAACTCATGTTACTAAAGAGGGTGAAATATCAAAAAATATAACACTTTCAAAAATCAAAGAGAATGAATATCAAATAAATAGAAAGAGTGAGTTTAAGAAATAATGATAGTTGCAATAGAAGGAGAGGTGGTAAAAAAGGAGCCTACACATCTACACCTAAAGACCTATGGTATAACTAGGCTTATACATATCTCACTAAATTGTAGTTCAAAGATTGATACAAAAAAACCTATCTCTTTATATATTACACAAATTATTAAAGAGGATAGCGATAACCTATATGGTTTTTTAGACTTGGATGAGAAATTTATCTTTGATAGAGTTATTAAAATAAATGGGGTAGGACCTAGTACAGCTATGGCAATTTGCTCTACTTTTACCCCTTCTGTCTTTGCTAAGGCTCTCTCTTTAAACGATATAGGTAGTATCAAAATGGTTCCAGGAATTGGTCCAAAAAGTGCCAAAAGGATACTAGTGGAGCTTAGTGATTTCTCGCTTGATACACTACAATCAAATGACAATAAAAGTTTCAATGAGGCACTTCAGGCACTTGAAAGTCTAGGATTTAATAAAGAAAAAGTTAAAAAGATACTATCCTCTTGCAAGAGTAGCGATACAGCTTCGCTTATCAAAGAGGCACTTAAAAAATTAAGCTAAGGATAATAATTGGATAATTTTGCAATACTGTTTGGTGGGGTTAGCTATGAGCATGAGATAAGTATAGTTAGTGCTATAACCTTAAAAGATGTCATAAAAGAGGATAAAATATTTATATTTTGTGATGCAAATAGAGAGTTTTATCTTGTAGATAAAGAGGATATGAAAGCATCTTTTTTTAGCAAAAGAGAGTATAAAAAAGGTGAAAAATTGACTCTAAAGCAGGGCGGATTTTATAAAAAATCTCTTTTAAAAGAGAGAAGGGTTGAGTTTGCAACTCTTATCAACTTAATCCATGGCAAAGAGGGTGAAGATGGCACCATCTCCTCTCTTTTGGATTTTTTTGAGGTTAAATATATTGGTCCAAGAGTAGAAGGAAGTGTAATAAGTTATAACAAAGAGTTTACAAAACTTTATGCTAAAAGTAGAGATATAGAGGTGTTGGATTATCAAATCTTGCAAAAAGGTTGTGATAGAAAACTTATATTTGATTATCCAGTCATAATAAAACCATTGAGGCTTGGGAGCTCTATAGGTCTTAGTGTAGCAAGAGATGAAAAAGAGTTTGAATATGCCTTGGATGTGGCTTATGAGTTTGATAATAGTGTTATAATAGAGCCATTTTTTGAAAATATAAAGGAGTACAATCTTGCTGGAGTAAAGAGTAAAGATGGGTATATCTTTTCATTTATTGAGGAGCCTTTAAAAGAGTCTATTTTAGACTTTGATAAAAAGTATCTTGATTTTTCAAGAAGTGAGGGTGCAAATAGAGCTAATATAGATCAAAATTTACAAAAAATTATGCAAAAGACCTTTGTCTCGCTCTATGAGGGACTCTTTGAGGGTGCTATTGTAAGATGTGATTTTTTTCTAAAAGATGATAAATTGTATTTAAACGAGATAAATCCAGTGCCAGGAAGTCTTGCAAATTATCTTTTTAATGATTTTAATAGTGTGATTAAAGCTATCCTGCTTCCAAAAAAGAGAGATATTCCAATTGATTATAGATATATCAATTCTATCAATGCTGCAAAGTGTAAATAAATAGTAAATTTTTGTATATTTGTAGGTATAAAGTGAGGAATAAATTGCTATATTGCTAATTTATTCCTCTTAAAATTTATCTCAAGCCTAAAGACTCCAATGTTTTAAGTGTTAAAGCACCTGTTGATAAGCCGTTATCTCTTTGATATTTATTTACTGCGGCTTTAGTTGCTCTATCATAAATACCTGAAATTCTTTTGATTGAATAACCTTTTTTTCTCAATTTTCTTTGTAACTTTTTGATGATATCAGGTCTAGTATTTGTTTTACACAATATTGGCTGCCATCTTAAGTAAGAGTCAGCAACTTTGACCTTGATAGTATAGTTTTCATATACCGGATCTTTCTTGACAACTACCTCTTTAGCTGGTTTATCAATTACTCTAGTTTTAACTATTTTGCAAATCGCAGGGATAGTTATCTCCTTTGTAGTCGCAGGTTTGACTAAAACTTTTTTAGTAACAGTCTTATAAACCGCAGGGATGACTTTTTTTACAGTATGAGCAGGAACATCCACAACTCTTTTAGTAACAGTCTTATAAACCGCAGGGATGACTTTTTTTACAGTATGAGCAGGAACATCCACAACTCTTTTAGTAACAGTCTTATAAACCGCAGGAACCTCTACAAGACACATAATATCACCAGTTGCATTATTTATCTTTTCTATTTCACCCCTACCTATTTTCCACTCTGTGTGTGCAGGTGAGATCAAAACTTTTTCTGTAACAGTTTTGTACTTTGTTGGAACTGTTTTTATCACCTCTCTAGGCTCTGAGACCAAGATTTTCTCTGTAATGCTCTTATAAGTAGCTGGAACAACAATAAGTTTTGTCTTTTCAGGCTCAACTAAAATCTTCTCTTTTACTACTTTGTAAACTGCTGGTACAACTACAAGCTTTTTGCTTTTATCTCTGATTTTTACCTTTTTTTCTACTACTTTGTAGGTTGCAGGAACAACTACTATCTCTTCAGTTCCAGCTTTAACTAGTCTTCTCTTTGTCTGCTCCTCATATACAGGTGGCACTAAAACTTTCGCATAGCACTCTCCAACTTTTGCATTTGGTGGCACTAAAGAGTTTGCAACAGAATTTTTATCTCTTTTTTCTGCTGCTTTTGTATTTTTTTCAAGAGTCTCTTTTTGTAATTGGAGCTGCTTGATTTGCATATCTTTTTTGCTGACCTCACTCTTTGTAACTTTTAGTTTCTCTTGTAGTTTAGCTATAGTCTTATCTTTTTGCTCCAAAAGCATTTTTGAGTTGTCCTTGTTTGCACAACCTGACATACTTAAGGTGATCGCAATAGCAACACCCAAGGTCGATATG
>JALVXV010000077.1 GCA_027038235.1 Campylobacterales bacterium
TGACTATAAAGAGTGTATCTTTTTGAAGTAGTGGCTCTTTATATCTAAATTCACTTGCAATCTCAACTGAGCACTTTATCTTTGAAACTCTTTCAAAAAGATATGAAGAGGCAAGTGCCGCATGGTAACTTGTGCCACAAGCACATATCTTTATCTCTTTTATATCATCAAAAAAGCTATCATCTATATCATCTAAGACTATTTTATCCTTTTGTACTCTGCCCATTAAAGCTTCACTAGCTACTGCACTTTGTTCATATATCTCTTTTTCCATGAAAAATCTAAAACCCTCCTTTTGTGCTGAGAGTTTTGAGATGGAGAGTTTTTTAAATTCTGGTTTTTTCAAAACTCCATCTTCATATAGGACTATCTCATCCTTTGTAGCATAGCCAAAAGATTTGTCATGAAGATATACAACATCTTTAGCCTCACCTATTAAAGGTGCATCGCTTGAGCTAAAAAATACCTCTTTATTGCTATTGTTGCCTACTATCAGTGGTACTAAGTTTTTTGCAAAAAATATCCTCTCTTTATCAATTTTACTTATAAGAAGTATTGCATAAGCTCCTTGCAATTTCTGTATAGTCTTTTTAAATGCTTCAAATGGCTTTAACCCATTATCTATAAACATTTCAAATAGATGAACTACTACCTCACTATCTGTTTGAGAGAGAAATGATACACCTTTTTTTTGCAACTCATCTTTTAACTCTTGATAATTCTCTATAATTCCATTATGTATCACATATGAGTATTCGCCTAGATGAGGATGTGCATTTATCTCATTTGGTTTTCCATGAGTTGCCCATCTAGTATGCCCTATAGCAAGTCCAAAACCCTCGCTTTTAAAATCTTTTGTTTTCTCTTCAAGGTTTTTTAATTTTCCAACAGCCTTAAAGTGTGTAATATTATCACCTTTTAGTACTGCCATTCCAGCACTATCATATCCACGATACTCAAGCTCTTTTAATCCCTCTAAAACAACTCTCTTTTTCTCTTTCTCTCCTATATATCCTACTATGCCACACATATTTTTTCCTTTATTTTTTCTAAATTATCGCAAAATTTTCCATTTTTCTCTATTAAAAATAGATTGTGAGTCTTTTTTTTAATCGTTTGTATCTTTGCAGTTTGTATATCTACACCAAAATGATCAAAAATTGATACTATATGGGCTATGATAGCCCTTTGATCTTTTGTATATAGTGCCATTTTAGCATAACTTTTTGAGTGATTACAATCAAACAATAACTCCTTTTTATAAATTGTAGGTACCTTATATGAGATATTTTTTGTCATATCAAAAGAGTTTTTGACGATCTCTTCTATATATAGAAGTTCACTTTTATCGATATTTTCTAAAAAATCTATCTTGAAATATTTAACCCCATTAAAAAGTTTAAATATATCCATACTAGCTACATTTAATGAGCTAAGTTTTCCAAGCAGATAGCCCAAATTTAACTCATTTTTTCTGATAATTGTTATGCTAAGATGGGATGAAATATCTATCTTGTAGTCATACTCTTTTGCTTTTAAGCTCTCAACCCATTTAGATATCTGTATAATTTTAGCAGATTTATATTTTATAAAAAATATATTTGAGTTGATAGATAGGATATTTTTTTGCAATATCTTTGAAAGTTTTAAAAATTCACTATTTCTCTTTAGACTTCTCTCTTTTTTAAGTCTCCTTGAGGTCTCATCGATAAGCTCCTCCTTTTCAAAAGTATCTAAACTAATAAAATAGAGCTCCTTTAGCAGTGAAGCAAAAAAGGGTGAATATATCTTTTCATTGACCGCTCTCATATCGCAGTATGTAAGTATATAGAGCATTTTTAGTATCTTTTTATCTCTTAATTTTGAAACAAAAGAGAGGATCACCTTTTCGCTATAGATATCCTCTTTACTAGCAACACTACTCATCTGTGTATGGTATTTTACCAAAGTTGTTCCCATATCGATAAGATAATCTTTAAATCCCAACTTTTTTGCTTGATGTTTTAATATGATAGAACCTATAATTCTGTGATCTTCTCTTCTTCCTTTTCCTATGTCATGCAAAAAGATAACCACTCTTAAGAGTGCCTTCTCCTCCTCTTTTAACTCTAAAAAAAGATTTTTTATCAAACTATCTTCTATATTTTCTAAAATATAAAGAGCATATATTGAGTGAATATCGACAGGATATTTATGATACCCATCAAATTGAGGAAGATTTAGTATCTTTTTAAATGGAGTAAAGATTTCATGTAGTATATTTGCTTGATAAAATGCATAAAAAGTGTTGTAAAGATATGGTTTGAAAAAAAGCTCCCTTTTCAATCTATAAGCCTCTTTTGAAGTTTTATCTAAAATTTTTATCCTTTTTAGATAGTTTATATAGCTAATATCAAAATCAAAATTTTCACTCATTAGTTTTAGGCTTAGTTTTAGCATATTTATATAGCTATCGCCTCTTTTATTTAGTGTGGTAAATATAGTATTTTGACAAATATATATCTGCTTTTGAAATAGGGAGCTTTTTAAGATGGCAATATTTTTTTTATCAAACAGTATAGATTTTGTAAGCTTTTTGATAAGTATTTTTGAGGTAACTTTTATAGTCCAAAGCGAGTGTAGGGTATGATAAACAAGCTGATTTTGTGCAGTTTTAAATTTATTATTCTTAAAACCCAAAAGTTTAGCCACCTCAGGTATATTTTCCAAATTTAATATATCATTTTTTCTTTTTGAGCTTAGATGAAGGGCTGAGCGAACCCTAAATAAAAACTCTAATGCTACTCTAAACTCTTTATGCTCATTTTCGCTTATATATTTTGGAATAAGCTCTTTTGTATTTCTTACCCCATAAAGTATATTTGCTATCCAAAAGAGTGAATTAGCATCCCTTAATCCCCCAACTCCATCTTTTATATTTGGCTCCATATTTAACTGAAATTTTTTATATCTTTGTCTATTATACTCTCTAAGGGCTAAGATAAACTCTTTTTGGTTATATTTTCTTATCTTATTTAGCTCTCTTGAGGTTTTCATCCAAGCTATCTTAGAGCCACATAAAAATCTAGCCTCTATCATGGCAGTTTTTATAGTTATATCCTTTTTTGAAGCCTCAAATATATCTTTTATATCGTGTGTTCTATGCCCAAGTCTTAAGCCAGAATCCCAAAAGATATGTAGTAGTGATGAGATAATCTTATCAATATTGTATCCTGCTATTTCATCATAGACTATCATGATATCAATATCAGAATAGATACAAAGTTGCTCCCTTCCATAACTTCCCAATGCACAGATAGCTATAGGAATTTGGCTCTGAAAGGGGAGATAATCTTTAAAATATTTTCTTAGGACATATTTGTAGGCAATTATGATAAATTCATCAATTTTTTTAGTATGCTTTACTAAAAAATCCTTCCCCTGTCTTTTTTTAAAAATATTATCTAGTGAGTTAAGATACTCTTTGATAGAGTTTTTTATCACTTTTGATATTTCAAAATCGTCAGCATCTTTTTCTATCAAATCCTCAATCTTGTATCTTAACTCATACACGATTTTTCCTCTACCTTTACCCCTTTACTCCTCTCCACCTTTACCCCTAGTTAGTGGCCTTTGACCAGAAAAATTCT
>JALVXV010000078.1 GCA_027038235.1 Campylobacterales bacterium
GGTGTAGGAAAGTATAAAAAAGGTGATAAGTTTTTAGGTAGAATTTTATATAGAGATACTATTTTGACAGAACAAAAGTGGATAGTATCATAACTCTTAAATAAAAAGCATCTCTAAAATCATAGATAGAGGATGGGATGAAGGGTTAAGCCGCATTTAGTGGCTTACTCTCTTTTTTGTTTTTATCCTCTTTTTTAGGTTTTTTCTTTAGGTTTCTACTTTCTACATCTATTGTCAACATTTTTAATTTTTGTTTTTTTGTCATTCTGTCAAAAGGGTTAAATACTCTCATCATAACTCCTCTATTATTATCTCGTATGTGCTATTATACTCTTTAACTTTTTTAATGTCAACTATCTTAAATTTGCTTTTATGTGATTTGATGATAAACTCATCTTGATAAGCAAATTTTCCTGCAAAATCTTTTATATATAGTTCATTGCTTTTTCTTTTTAATAGTTTAAAAACAATACTATGATATGTGTCATCTTTTGCTTTTGCAAATTCATTATATGCTACATTTTTATTTTTTGTAAAAGATGAAGGTGCTAAATCTATTCTAATTACTCCTTTTTTATCCAATGCTTCACTATAAGTATCTAAAAATATCCTAAACTCTTCTGTATCTTTAAACCTAATTCCTCTATATATAGTCTCATTTTTATCCAAAAAACTATCATATTTTTCAAACATCATATCAAGAGTTTTAGCTTTTTTTAGATATTTTTCATCAGCCACAAAACCATAAAAACACCCTCTTATCTTTTGACACTCATAATAATCCAACCATCCACCAATAGCTTCTTTTTCATCCTTAGTTGCTATCTCTTTTGTTAATCTTTTCATCCCATTATTATACTCAATTTCATCAATATACAATCTTTATTGGATAATAAGCAATGAAGTATAAATATTTTCATACTCCAACAAAAAGAAAAAATATCAAAATATCTTGATATATTTATCTATTTATGTTACAATTACAAAATTTGAGATTTTTAAGATTGAAATAAAAGGGTTTTATATTGGATATATTTCTTAAGACTATTGGTGCTATCAATGATGAAACTAGGATAAAAATAGTTCGCTTTATAGATGTTAATAAAAGAGTATGTGTTTGTGATATAGAAAACTCTTTTGATATGATTCAATCGCGAATCTCAAGACATTTAAAGATACTAAAAGAGGGTGGATTTTTAAAGGTTGAAAGAGTTGGGCGATGGGCATATTATAGTATAAAAGAGCCTTTAGATGAGTTTAGAGGGAGTATTTTAAAAGAGATAAGCTATCTTGATATGACTATACCCCCTTTGAAAAAGTCTTGTCATGATAAGGAGTGTAAGATATGATACTTGCAACTACCTTATTTTTTGTAACTCTTATTTTTATAATATGGCAACCAAAAGGGCTACAGATAGGAACTACTGCCATTTTAGGAGCGATAGTAGCTTATCTTTTAGGGATTGTTGATTTTAAAGATATTTTGGTAGTAACTAGTATAGTTTGGGATGCTACTTTAGCATTTGTGGGTATTATTTTACTCTCTATGGTGCTTGATGAGATAGGCTTTTTTGAGTGGTCTGCTTTGAAATTAGCAAGACTCTCTAAAGGTAGTGGCAATTTGATGTTTGTTTACTCTTTGCTTCTTGGCTCATTTGTTGCAGCTTTATTTGCTAATGATGGGGCTGCTTTGATACTAACTCCTATACTTTTGGCAAAAATGAAAGTTTTAAAATTGGATACAAAAACTATCATTTCATTTTTACTTGCAGGTGGTTTTATCAGTGATAGTGCCTCTTTACCATTTATATTTTCAAATCTTACCAATATAGTAACAGCTAACTATTTTCACATAGGATTTGTAGAGTATTTGCAAAATATGTTACTTCCTTATGTTGTAAGTACTGCAGTTTCTATAGCTTTTTTATGGCTTCTTTTAAGAAAGGATATACCAAAAGAGATAGATATAAGTCTGCTTAAAAATCCCGAAGATGTTTTAAAATCAAAGATGCTTTTTAACTTTTCTTGGTTTTTTTTAGCTCTTTTGATAGCTGGATACTTTATAGGAGATGCATACAATTTGCCTGTTAGTCTCTTTGCACTTGGTGGGGGCATTATCTTTTTGCTTATTGCTGGATATACCAAAAATGCAAAAGTATGGCTTACAATAAAGAGTGCACCTTGGCAAGTTGTCTGGTTTAGTATAGGGCTTTATATAGTGGTTTATGGACTTAAAAATGCTGGACTTACTGACTATCTTAGCTTGATACTGCACAATTTAGCACAAAAAGGTGATACCTTAGCAGTTGTCGGTACCGGTTTTATAAGTGCTATTTTAAGTGCCGTGATGAACAATATGCCTACAGTTATGATAATGGATATAGCTTTAAAAGATATACCAAATCACACTTTAGCATTTGCCAATATCATAGGATGTAACTTAGGACCTAAGATGACCCCTTTTGGAAGTTTAGCTACACTTTTGTGGCTTCATGTGTTAAGTAAAAAGGGAGTAAAGATAGGCTTTTGGCAATATAGCAAATTTGGGCTTATTGTAACTCCCCCTATACTATTGGTAGTATTGCTAACACTTTTATAAAGAGAGTTGATGGAAAATTTTTTTATAGAGCAAGTGCAAAATTATGACCTTCTTGCAATAATGGCTTCATTTGTCATAGGGGTTTTTACAGCATTTGCACCTTGTAGTATAGTAACTTTGCCACTTCTTGTAGGTAGTGCAGTAACTTTGAGTAGTGATTTAAATAAGGAGCAAAAAAAGAGATTTATCTATAAATATTCAACCCTTTTTGTTTTGGGATTGGTGATAAGTTTTTCGATATTGATGCTGATTGTTTCCAAAGTTGGAATAATGCTAAGTATAGCACCATTTTGGGCTTATGGATTGGCTAGTATCTCTACATTTGTTGTAGTTGGATACTCTGTTGGTTGGATAGGTAGTATAGACAAAAGAGCAGTTGCAACAAAGTTTTTAAAATATAAGCTTTGGGGTGCGGTTATGATAGGACTTATATTTGGACTTGTAAGCTCTCCTTGTGCTTCACCAGCACTAGTTGCTATCATAACTGTAGCTGAGCAGACTAAATGGATATATTCATACTTTTTAGTTTTAGCTTTTGCCTTAGGACATGCTAGTTTGCTTTTGTTAAGCGGTATTTTTATAGGTTTTGCACAAAATATCGCCTCAAACAAGTGGTTAAATGTGATAAGTAAGTATATAAATAGAGTATTTATTGCTATGCTTATAGTTATCGGGTTTTATTTTGCATATAAGACATTTGGGTATCTTTAAAAACCTCATAAAAGGGTCTAAAGAGGTATCTATATTTAAATTTTAAAAAGGAAAAAGATGAGGAGTTTAGAGTTGATTGGTAGTAAAAAATTAAAAAAACTATTTGTAGCAAGTTTTATGATATTTATATTTAGTAGTATAGATAGTTTTGCAAATGAGCCTATATTACAAGCAACACCATTTTTACAAATCAAAGATAAAATAGGAAAAGAGCCTATGATGTTAGAATTTGGAGCTAAGAGCTGTTTTAGCTGTATAACTATGGGAAAATTGCTCTATAAAATCAAGAAAAAATATCCAAAAAGCAATATC
>JALVXV010000079.1 GCA_027038235.1 Campylobacterales bacterium
TTTATTTCATCATAATACTCTGGCACACTAAGACACCCCTCTTGATAGACAATAGAGCCTTTTTTATTTAAAATCTTTGGATTTATAACCTCTATAAGATTCTCTTTTTTTTGTTCATCATTCTCATCAGGCAAGAGTATCAAAAGAGCTCTTAAAGGGATGCCAACTTGAATAGCAGCTAAACCTATACCATTTTTTGCTATCATTGTATCATACATATCATCAAGCAATAGATGTAACTCTTTATCAAATTTTTTTATATCTTTAGAGATAAGTTTTAGTCTTTTATCTGGATAGGTTACAATCTCTCTTACCATTTTATTCCTTATATTTTTTACAAACTATATAAGTCTCTTTATCTTTGCCACTCTTTTGCATTGCCTCCAAAGCACAATTTATGCTCTCTTCTATTTCTGCTTTTTTGCTTACAATAGCCACACCTATACCCACATCTATATCTATCTCCATATCATTGAGTATGATGTTTGCATTTGATAACATTTCAAACATTCTTTCACAAGCTTTTTGGGTGCTTTGCAAGTCAGTATGTCTTAAAAGCATTATAAAGCTATTCTCACCAAAATATGAGATGATATCATTTCGCCTTGAAGTTTTAAGTAGCATTTTTGCTACAAATCTAAGAAGAAATATTTTATCCTTAGAGTAGGGAAGTTTTTTTAATACACTATCTTTTATTTGGATAGTTACAATAGAGCTCTTATAGTTAAATTTTTTTATCTTTTCTCTTTCATTTTTTGCCTGTTCTATAAAGTATCTTTTGTTGTAAACTCCAAATCTTGTATCAAAAATTGTACTATTTTCTATACTTTTAAATGTCTCACCAGCCTTTTGGTACTTCTCCTGTAAAGTTTCAAGTTGTTTATCTATGCTACTTACAAATTGATTTATCTTATTGTTGTAAGTTGTTGCACTATTTTTTATAACAAGAGGATTATCATTGCTTTCTAACTCTTTTTTTGTTTCTAAGCTTATCTGTTTTAGAAGTTTAATATTTTTATAAATTGCATTGACAACCTTTATAATGCTATTAATGCTCCTAAATATCTCCTTAACATCCTTCTCTATCTCTACACGATTTTCATTATAATTGTTCTCCTCAAATTCCAAAAGCTCTTGTATTTTCTTTTGAAACTCTATGCTCTTTTTATCAAGTAGCTTTTCAAAATATACTCTATAATTATCAGGAGTAGGAGGAATAGAGTCTCCAATAAGCTTTTTTAAAACCAATATAGCAAATCTCTCAATCTCATTAGCCGAAGAGCTTATATCAAACTTGATAGATACTTTAGAGTGATCCCTAGACTCTACTTTTCTAGGCTTTGTATCCTTTGTATCCTTTACTACTATCTTGTTAAGTAGAGCCACTAACTCCTCCTTACTCTATTTGTATTGCTATTTAATATTTTTATCTAAAACTTTATCAATCAACCCATACTCTTTTGCCTCTAGCGAACTCATAAAAAAGTCTCTTTCGGTATCCTTTTCAATTTTTTTTAGAGTTTGGCCTGTATTTTGAGATAAAATTTTATTTAATATGCCCTTTAGCCTCAATATCTCTTTTGCCTGTATCTCTATATCGGTTGCTTGACCTTGTGCTCCACCTAGAGGTTGATGTATCATAACCCTTGCATTTGGCAAGGCATATCTTTTTCCCTTCTCACCACAACTAAGTAAAAATGCACCCATAGAGGCTGCTTGACCTATGCAGATAGTACAAATATCAGGCTTTATATAGTTCATAGTATCATATATACTAAATCCGCTTGTAATAACACCGCCTGGTGAATTTATATATAGATATATATCCTTTTCTGGATCTTCAGCCTCCAAAAAGAGAAGTTGGGCTACTATTGAAGAGGCAACCCCATCATTGATCTCACCACTAAGCATAATAATCCTATCTTTTAAAAGCCTAGAGTATATATCATAACTTCTCTCTCCTCTGCCGGTTTTTTCAACTACATAGGGTATATAACTCATCTACTTCTCTTTCTCTTCAAGCTTTAATAGTTTTGCAAAAAGTTTATCCTCTATCATGGCCATTTTAATTGCTGGTAAAAGATTTTGTTTTTGATAAAATTCAAGATATTTTTTTGGATCTTGGCCTTGTTGCATTGCTTCATAGTAAATAGCTTGAATAACTTCGTTATCATCTACTCTTATATCATGCTCTTTTGCAAGTTCATCAACTACAAAGGTAAGCTTGACACTCTCTTTTGCATCCTCTTCAAAATCTTTTCTTAACTTTTCAACCTTATCTGGATTTTCTTGTAGCTCTTTTATCTCATCTTTACTCTTATTTTGAAGTGAAGAGTTAAGCCTCATATCTATCTCTTGCTCTACTACACTCTTTGGAAGATCAAAATTGATTTTCTCTATAAGAGCTTCGGTCATTTTAGGCTTTAACTCATCCATATAGAGCTTGTTTAACTTCTCTCTTTTTATCTGTTTTTTTACACTTTTTTCAAAATCCTCTTTTGTTGGATGTTCAATATCTGGTAAAAATCTCTTCAAAAGTGCTTCATCAGAAATATCTGGCAATACTCTTTCTTGTATCTTTTTTAGTGTAACTTTAAACATTGCATCTTTTCCCGCAAGCTCTTTTGAACCATACTCTTTTGGAAAAGTTACATCTATCTCTTTTGTTTGACCCTTTTTCATACCAACAAGTGCCTCTTCAAAACCGGGGATAAAACTACCACTTCCAATCTCTAAAGCATAATTTTCAGCTTTGCCACCATCAAATGCTTTACCATCAACAAAACCTTCAAAGTCTATAACACCTATATCACCCTCTTTTAACTCCCTATCCTCTTCTACATCTTTTACCTTTGAAGCAGACTTTAAAAGCTCATTGATTCTCTCTTGTATCTCCTTTTTTGTAACTCTTGGAGTTTTTACCTCTGGAATACACTCTTGAACTTTTGATGTATCAACCTGCGGTCTAAAAGATATTTCAAACTCTATATCAATACTTCCATCATCATTTTTTTCATATTTTGTTACTTTAGGCTCCCCGATAAGATTATCTTCTGTTTGACCAAGCTCTTTTATCGAATCCTTTAATAGCTCTTGAAAGATTTGAGCAATGCTATCTTGTTCGATACTATCTTTGTATAATTTTTTTATAACAGTTGCAGGGGCTTTACCCTTTCTAAAGCCATCTATTTTAACATCTTTAGCAATCTTTTTTGCTATTTTGTTCTCCTGCTCTTGAACTCTTTGCTTTGAAACTTTTGCCTCAACTTTTGCATTTGATGAGTCAATTTTTTTAGTTTTTATCTCCATATATTTCCCTTAATTAAAAAATTTCTAATAGTGTAGCAAAATTTTGCTTTTTTATCATTTAAAAAGCAAAAATGAGTTATGCTATAGATAATTTTTTAGGGAAAGTGCAATGAACAACGAAAAAAGATTTGAAGAGGCTATAAAAACTATTCTTGAAATTATTGGTGAAGATGTAGAGAGAGAGGGATTGCTTAAAACTCCATCAAGAGTTTACAAAGCTTTTAGCTACTTTACAAAGGGTTATACTCAAGATCCTAAAGAGGTCTTAAATCAAGCTCTTTTTAAGAGCTCCAACAATGAAATGGTGATAGTAAGAGATATTGAGTTTTACTCTTTATGCGAACACCATCTACTCCCCATCATTGGCAGAGCCCATGTAGCATATATCCCAGATGGTAAAGTTGTAGGTCTTTCAAAGATACCAAGGCTTATAGAGGTATTTGCAAGAAGACTTCAAATTCAAGAGCAACTAACTGAACAAATTGCAGAGGCAATAAGCGAAGTAATAGAGCCTAAAGGAGTGGGAGTAGTATTACAAGCAAGACACATGTGTATGGAGATGAGGGGTGTGCAAAAGGCTTATAGCTCTACTACTACATCGGCCTTAAGAGGAATATTTTTAAAAGATAAAACAAGAAAAGAGTTTTTTGACATCATAAACACACCACAGACAAATAGGTTTTAAGAAAAAGGTAGAAGGTAGAAGGGTTTGGGCTTTAGAATGGAGGATATAGAAGCAACAAAAACTGTTGGCTCTAAACTCTTGGCTCTAAGCTCTTGGCTCTTCATCGAGGAGCAACTATGAGAAATATTATATCTAAGTTAAAAAGCAATGACCTCTCTCCTTTGTTTGGGCTTATCACCAAAGTTAGCTCTACTATCATAGAGGTTCAAGGATTAAATCCTAGTATTGGCGATATTGTCAAGCTTATCAAAAGAGAAGATGGCAGTAGTGAACTTGGAATGGTTACTGAAGTAAGTGGTGAAAAGTTTTTTGTCTCTCCTTTTGGTTTTATAGAGGGGTTTAAGATAGGAGACAAAGTATTTATCAATGAGAGTGGACTTAGCATTCCTGTAGGAGAGGAGCTTCTTGGAAGAGTAGTAGATCCTTTTATGAGAGCTAAAGATGGAAAAGGGGATATAAAAACCAATCAATTTACACCCATTATGAAACCACCAATTGAGGCTATGAAGAGGGGGATGATAGATAGTATATTTCCGGTAGGAATAAAGAGCATAGATGGATTGCTTACTTGTGGTAGAGGGCAAAAGATGGGCATATTTGCTGGTAGTGGTGTAGGTAAATCTACCCTAATGGGCATGATTGTTAAAGGTAGTGCTGCACCTATAAAGGTGATAGCTTTGATAGGAGAGAGAGGCAGGGAGGTTCCAGAGTTTATCCAAAAAAATTTAGGTAATGATTTAAGTAATACTGTTATCATAGTAGCAACAAGCGATGATAGCCCTTTGATGAGAAAATATGGTGCTTTTGCAGCAATGAGTGTAGCAGAGTACTTTAAAGATAGTGGAAGAGATGTGCTTTTTATGATGGATTCTATAACTAGATTTGCAATGGCACAAAGAGAGATAGGTTTAGCCTTAGGCGAACCACCAACATCAAAGGGGTATCCACCCTCAGTACTCTCACTTCTGCCCCAAATCATGGAAAGAGCTGGTAAAGAAGAGGGCAAGGGGGCAATTACTGCATTTTTTACAGTTTTAGTAGAGGGTGATGACTTAAGCGATCCAATAGCAGATCAAAGCAGAAGTATCCTTGATGGTCATATAGTCTTAAGCAGAGAGATGACAGATTATGGTATATATCCACCTATTGATATATTAAAAAGTGCCTCAAGAGTAATGGGTGATATAGTTGTTGATAAACATAAATTTGCAGCTATAACATTTAAAAAGCTCTACTCACTTCTAAAAGAGAATGAGGTGCTTATAAGAATTGGTGCTTATCAAAAGGGCACTGATAAAGAGTTGGATTTTGCTATAGATAAAAAAAGAAGAATGGAGGAGTTTTTAAAACAAGCTCCTGATGAGTATGTTGCATTTGAGGATATGCTACAGACACTAACTCAAATAGTTGAACGAAGAAAGAGCAAAAGAGAATAATTAGAGGTGTTCTTAAGCTTATTTTAAAGAAATCTATCGTATCATTCAAAATTAATTAGGACAAAAAATATCTTAATTAAATTGATAATCAATATAAATACCCAAATTTTGCAATAGAGTTTGTTGTAGTATCGTTTATACTTGAATTAGAGGCTTTTAAAAGACTATAGCTTCAATGATATGTGCTAATGTAGTGAAGTCTATTGTAAAATTTGGTATAAATAAGGAAAGTATATGAGAGTATATCTTGATAATAATGCAACTACTATAGTAGATCCGATAGTAAAAGAGTTGATGGATCCATTTTTTTGTCAAATGTATGGCAACCCAAACTCTTTGCATCAATTTGGTAGTGAAACACATCCAGCACTTAGAGTTGCTATGGATCAGCTCTATAAGGGCATAAATGCAAGTGATGATGATGATATTATCGTTACTTCATGTGCAACTGAGAGCAATAATTGGGTACTAAAAGGTATCTACTTTGATATGATAAAAAGTG
The DNA here is from genome assembly GCA_027038235.1 of Campylobacterales bacterium. Classification (GTDB taxonomy): domain Bacteria; phylum Campylobacterota; class Campylobacteria; order Campylobacterales; family JALSKU01; genus JALSKU01. Next base: position 5,933 of record JALVXV010000079.1, read on the forward strand.
GTGATAAAGATCATATCATAACAAGTTCAGTTGAACATCCCTCTATTATAGCAGCTTGTAAATTTCTTGAAAGTCAGGGTGTAAGAGTAACATATCTTCCTGTAAACTCTGAGGGTGTTATAGAGATAGAGGATTTAAAAAAGGCAATAGATGATAAAACTGCTCTTGTATCCATAATGTGGGCAAATAATGAAACGGGCATGATTTTTCCTGTTAAAAAGATAGCTGAGATTTGTAAAGAAAATGGAGTTTTGTTTCATAGTGATGGTGTTCAGGCTATTGGAAAGATAAAAGTAGATGTTCAGGAAGTTGGAGTAGATTTTTTAAGCTTTTCAGCTCATAAATTTCACGGCCCAAAAGGTGTAGGTGGACTATATATAAGAGACTCAAAAGCACTAACCCCCTTACTTCATGGTGGAGAGCATATGGGCGGTAGAAGAAGCGGTACATTAAATGTAGCTGGTATTGTTGGCATGGGAAAAGCTATGGAATTGGCTGATAGATATATTGATTATGAGTATAAAGAGGTAAGAAGGCTAAGAGATAAGCTTGAAGATGAGATTTTAAAGATACCCGATACTTTTGTAGTTGGTAAAAAAGAGCATAGAGTTCCAAATACCATACTTGTAAGCATAAAAGGGGTAGAGGGTGAAGGAATGCTTTGGGACTTAAACCGTTATGGTATAGCTGCAAGTACTGGAAGTGCATGTGCTAGTGAAGATCTTGAATCAAATCCGGTCATGGAAGCTATAGGAGCTGAAGCTGATCTAGCTCATACAGCTTTGAGGCTTAGTCTTAGTAGGTTTACTACCGAAGAAGAGATTGATTATGCAATAGAGCATATCAAACAAGCAGTTAAGAGACTAAGGGCGATTTCAAGCACCTACTCTTATGCACCAAAAGATCATAAAAGTGGATTATAAAAGGATAAAAAATGGCAAAAAATGATTTAATAAGCGGAAGTATATGGGAAGAGTATTCAAAAACTGTACAAGAGAGGATGAACAATCCAAAAAATATGGGCGAAATCACCGAAGAAGAGGCTGAAAAACTGGGCGGAAAGCTAATAGTAGCTGACTTTGGAGCTGAGAGTTGTGGTGATGCGGTAAGACTTTATTGGGTGGTAGATCCTAAAACTGATAAGATAATAGATGCAAAGTTTAAAAGTTTTGGTTGTGGAACAGCAATAGCTAGTAGTGATACAATGGTGGAGCTTTGCAAAGGCAAAACTGTAGATGAAGCGGTAAAGATAACCAATATAGATGTAGAAAAAGCTATGAGAGATACTCCTGAAACTCCTGCGGTTCCTCCTCAAAAGATGCACTGCTCCGTTATGGCTTATGATGTTATAAAAAGAGCTGCAGCCCAGTATAAAGGGGTAGATGAGAGTAGTTTTGAAGATGAGATAATAGTATGTGAGTGTGCTAGAGTAAGCCTTGGCACCATAAAAGAGGTTATCAAGATAAATGATTTAAAAACGGTAGAGGAGATAACAGACTATACAAAAGCAGGAGCATTTTGTAAATCCTGCATAAAACCGGGTGGTCATGAAGAAAGAGAGTACTATTTAGTAGATATTTTGGCTGAAACTAGAGCTGAAATGGAGGCTGAAAAACTTCAAAAAAGTGAACAAAGTGGAGAGAAGATAGCCTTTAAAGAGATGGGCATTGTTCAAAAGTTAAAGACCATAGAAGAGGTTATAGATGAAAATATCAGACCTATGCTTGTCATGGATGGGGGCAATCTTGAAATCCTAGATATAAAAGAGAATGAGGATTATACAGATGTTTATATAAGATATTTGGGAGCTTGTAGTGGCTGTGCTAGTAGTGCTACTGGAACACTATATGCTATAGAGGCTATACTAAAAGAGAAGGTTGATAAAAGCATAAGGGTACTCCCTGTCTAAAAATACTCTTATAAAAGTCAATTTTTTGGGTGGTAACCTATTCTAAAGCCACCCCAATGTTTATTGTTTACCATAATTGGAACTGATAGGTCATGCATAATCTCTCCTGTATCTCTTTTATATGTTTGTAGGAGTAGTTTTTTAGTATGATTGCCACATCTACTTCCAGTTCTATCATCAAATATTCTTTTGCTTCTATTTCCAACAAAATCTTTCTCATAATCACCTGTAAGTTTTTGGGCAAATCTATTATTGTGTGTAGGAACATACCCATTTGGGTCAGTAGATATGGCATAAACTATACTTCTATTTTTAGCAAGTGCTTTTTCTTGAACTTCAGGAAGAACTTCATCACAAAATTTATCATATGCAGTAGTATATTTTTGAGGATTTGTTCCTTCAATTGGTTTATAGTCTCTATCAAAAAGAGCACTCTCAGTAATTCTTCCTTTTTTTATCGCCTCTTCAAAAATTGAGCCTATCTTCTGTGCAGAGTCTTTAGCAATTTTATAAATCTCCTCATGATGTTTATCAAGAGCAAACTCACTTACAGATTCATAAGAGTCCTCTGAGGAGTGCACAAGCTTATCGGTAGCTTGAGATATGTTTTTTATCTCATCTGCTACATCTTTTAACTGTCTGCTTATCTTTTCAATAGATGAAACGATATCCTCAATATCTTTATTGTTAGATGAGGTACCTTGTGCGATATTGCTAATTTGTTCCTCTATGTAGGCAGACTGCTCTAAAAAGCTATTGATTTGATTTCCAACATTTTCTACAAGTCCCATCTCTTTTTCTATCTGTACTGATAGATTTTTTATCTCTTTGGTTGCATCAGTGGTCTCATTTTGAATAATTTCTATAGAGAGTGCAACCTCTTTAGTAGCAACTGCAGTTCTCTCTGCCAATTTTCTAACCTCATCTGCAACAACTGCAAAGCTCCTTCCATGCTCTCCGGCTCGTGCTGCCTCTATGGCAGCATTGAGTGCTAAAAGATTGGTCTGCTCTGCTATATCATCTATCACATCAGTTACATTTTTTATATCATTTGCTTTTTGGCTCAATGATAAAACCTTTTGACTAGCAGTTAAAGCGACCTCATTTATATTTTGCATACTACCAACTATAGTTTTCAAATCATTTTGACTCTGTTTGCTACCTTTCATTGTTTGTGATGTAAAATTTGAAGCCTCTTTAGCACTATTAGAGACACTATTTACATTAAGCATTATATTTTGTGTAGTGTTTGATATGGACTCAATAGCCTTTGCTTGAGTCTCTATTTTATTGGATATATTATCTATAGATGATGAAAGAGTAGCGGTATAGATAGAGTTTTCACCAGAATCTTTAGATAATTTTTCTGCCATATTCATAAGGATATCAAGCATATTATAAATCTTATCATAAAGGGTAAAAACAAGAGGGTTTCTCTCCTTTAAAGTAGCAAACTCTCTTTTGTACTCCTTTTGTTTATCAAAATCTCTTGTAGAAAATCTATTTAATAATTTAGATGCCCTTATAATGGGTTTTAAAACTATAAAGTCAAAAATAATAGCTACGATGATTGAATCAACAAAAGAGAGTAGCAAAATAAGTGGTATAGATATATTGATTTTGGCTATCAAAGCTAAAACATATGTCAACAAAAATAGAATGATTGTCAAAGCAATAACGGTTTTGAAATAAAATGACTTAATAGGCGAATTGGGCTTTTTCATCTGTTCTCCAATATGTAAAATATAAAAAGCCATATTGTATCATTTTTTTTATAATAAAAAATAAAAAACATTTTTTAAACTATTAACAAATATTTAACATAAGATAGTTATAGTTCAACTTATGAAAAAGCGATGGAAAACTTTACTTTTAGAAGATAATAGACTTTTTGCCGAAACCCTAAAAGATTTTTTAGAGGATAAGGGGTTTGATATAGATATCGTAAGTGATGGTGAAGAAGCCATCAGTAAAAGTTACTACAACAATTATGATATATATCTTTTAGATATTAATGTTCCTAGGATTAATGGGGTAGAGTTTTTAAAAATGCTTAGAAGAAGTGGTGATGAGAGACCAACAATCTTTATAACTTCACATCAAGATATACAGACTCTAAAAATGGGATATGAAAGTGGATGTGATGACTATATGAAAAAACCTATTGATTTAGAGGAGTTGCTATATCGCATAGAGGTACTTTTGGGGAAAAGAAGAGCTGTAAAAACTACTGCTATATTGAGCAAAAACTCTTTTTATGATTATAAGCAAAGAGTTGTTATGGTTGATGGAAAACCTAAGAAACTTCCGCTAAAAACTATCAAACTTTTAGAACTTTTTTTGGAAAACAAAGGACAAGTTGTTACAAAGGAGCAGATCATAAATCATCTTTGGAGTAGTGCTAATGAATACTCTGAGGGCTCTATAAGAGTTTATGTAAACAAACTAAAAAAGATATTAAATAAAGATGCTATAGAAAATATCAAAGGGATAGGGTATAAATTAACTATAAATTAACACATCTTTTCTAAAATATGAGACTTAAATTTTAGGAGATTGCATGAAAGTAGAAAAAATTATCGTTTTATCATCTATAGCTGCTATTTGTTTATATGCAGCTGATAGTATAGACTTAGGTAAAGTTACTGTACAAAGTACAGCTATAAAGACTGAAGTTACAAATGTTTCAGGAGAGGATTTAAAATCAGCTGACTTAGCTGAAGCTCTTACAAAACAAGTTCCCTCTATTACCATACAAAGAAGAAGTGCTATAGCAAATGATATTATCTTAAGAGGTCAAAGAAAAGATGATATAAATGTCATAATAGATGATGGCAAGATATATGGAGCTTGTCCAAATAGGATGGATCCTCCCACTTCTCATGTTATTACTAGCAATATAAAAGATGTTGAAGTTATAGAGGGTCCTTATGATGTAGAGGATTTTGGTACATTAAGCGGTGCGGTAAAAGTAACTACAAATAAACCCACTCAAAATCTTCACGGTAATGTCAACTTCAATATGGGAAGTTGGAAGTATAGAAAGGGTTCAGCTTTTATAAGCGGTGGAAATGATAAGGTTAGAGCTTTAATAGGTGCTTCAACTGAGCAAAGCGATCAGTATGAGGATGGCAATGGGCATACTTTAGCTAAACAGTTAAAACTAGCAACAGATGGCACACCAAATGCACCAAAGCAGTATAAACCTAGCGAATTTGACAGGTATGCCTACAAAAAAACATCTTTTATGGGAAAAGTTTATGTAAATATAACTGATAACCAAGAGTTGCAACTTGGCTATACGGGCAACAGAAGTGATAATGTACTTTATCCTTCTACTCCTATGGATGCTATAAGTGATGATAGCGATCTTTACAATGTAAAATATATCCTAAAAGATTTAGGAAAATACTCTGATAAATTATCTTTTGAGTATTACTACTCTACTGTTGATCATCCTATGACTACACAATATAGAAAGATGAGTGCAGGACCAGCGGGAACTGTAGCAAATGTAATGAGTTCAACCATATATGGCGGAAAGATAAAAAATGAGTTTGGATATAATGGGGCTAAGATATCTTATGGTTTAGAAGCTAGTAAAAGAAATTGGGATGGAAGATACTATAAAAAATATACTACTAACCCAATAGCACTCAATAAAAGCTTACCTGATGTTGATACAAAAAATGTAGGATTGTATGCAAAAGCTACAAAGAGTTATGGTAGGTTTGAGTTAAATGTTGGTGCAAGATATGACCATACCAAAATCGACTCATCAAATAGCGATCCAAGTAAAACCTATAATGATATAAGCGGATATCTTTTTGGATATTATCGCCTAAATGATTCTTTAAAATATTTTGTCGGTATTGGAAAGTCCATAAGAGTGCCTGATGGCAAAGAGTCTCATGATAGATTAAAGGATATAAGCGGTGCAACTGATGGGTATCTAGTAGGAAATCCAAATCTAAATGAAACAAAAAATTATGAGGGAGATTTAGGAGTTGAGGGAGAGTATGAAAATGCAACCTTTAAAGCAAAAGTTTTTTATAGTAAGTTAAATGATTTTATAGTCTATAACTCAACTGCAAAGCAGTATCAAAATGTAGATGCAAAAATTTATGGAGCTGAATTTAGCGGAACATACTTTGTAACTGATAGCTTTTATGTAGATGGTGGTGTAGCTTATCAAAGAGGTAAAAAAGATGATCCTCTTGCTGGTCAAACAGATACCAATTTGCCATCAATCCCTCCTATAAAAGCAAACATAGGTTTTAACTATGACTATGATGATACAACTTCTCTAAGAGCTGAAGTAGTAGCTTCAGGCAGATGGAGCAAATATGATGCCGACAATGGTGAACAGGCTATAGATAGCTGGAGTGTGGTAAATCTAAAGGCTAGTAGAGATATCTATAAAGGTTTCAATATAACCTTAGGGGTTGATAATCTTTTTGATAAAGCTTATGCTATATCAAATACATATAAAGACTTGCATTTAGTAGATGGTAGCACAGGTGAAGTAATGCTTTTAAATGAACCGGGCAGATATTTGTATGTAAACTTATCATATAAATTTTAAATTAATTGCACCAAATATAAAGGCGGCTTAATTGCCGCCTAATTCAAATCAACCAAAATTTTACTAGTAGATTTTTGCATTACCTATTATTAGAGATGCCCTTTAGCAAATCCCATATAGACACTCTATGTTTTATTATCAAAATAGTTACTTTACAAGCTTATAAAACTCATCTGGGAACTTTTTGATATGGCTTATTAGCACATCTGAAACAGCTGGGGCAAAGACACATACTGTTTTTCCATTCATCAGATCTGCTATATCCAAGATAGTATCTATATCCCTTTTATTGCCATCTCCTGATAGGATTTTTTTTAAAAGCTTATCGCTCCACCCTACCCCCTCTCTACAAGGTGTACATTGACCACAAGATTCATGGTGGTAAAACTCTAGTAGATTTTTTGTAATCTCTGGGATAAAAACATCCTCATCCATTACTATCATACCACCTGTTCCTAAGCTTGAATTATGCTCTTTAAGAGACTCATAATCAAGTGTAATACTCTCTATCTCATCACCTCTTAAAATAGCACAGGATGAACCGCCTGGAATGATAGCTTTTAATTTTTTACCATTTAAAACACCGCCACCTATCTTTTGAATATACTCTATCATGGAGACCCCATAGGGAGCTTCATAGATGCCTGGGTTGTTTATATGTCCACTCATTCCAAAGAGCATAGTACCGGGGCTTTTTTGAGTACCATATTTTCTATAGGCTTTGTAACCCTCATTTATGATATATGGCACTGAAGCGATAGTTTCAACATTGTTTACCAAAGTTGGCTCACCAAAAAACCACTCTGGCTCCTTTTGATGAGGCTTTAGTCTTGGATGCCCTCTTTTTCCCTCAAGAGACTCTAAAAGGGCTGATTTCTCTCCGCAGATATAGGCTCCTGCACCTCTATGAACTGTAATATCCAAAGAGAAGTGGCTACCTTTTATATTTTTACCTAAAAATCCCTTTTCATAAGCCTCATCTATTGCCTCATTTAATCTTTTATACCAAAAAGCATACTCCCCTCTTATATAGATATATGCCTTTGTAGCCTTTATAGCATAACAGGTATCTATCATGCCCTCTATTAGTAAGTGAGGATCATACTCCATAATTTGTCTATCTTTAAAAGTACCCGGCTCACTCTCATCAGCATTTACCACAAGATACTTTTGTCTATTCTCATATCCTTGTAAGAGTTTCCATTTTGCACCTGTTAATGCTCCGCCTCCCCCCTTTCCTCTTAAGCCACTTTTATCAACCTCTTCTACTAAGCTATTAGGTTCAAGGTCAAAAATCTTATCCAAAGATTTATATCTTCCATTTTTTACAGCAATATCAATTTTATGTGAATTTTGTATATCAAAATTTTTACTAACTATCTTTGCTAACATTACTCTAGCCTATCTAACAACTCTTCTATCTTCTTAGGAGTTAAATTTTCAAAATACTCATCATTCAAACTAATCACAGGAGCATTGCCACAAGCTCCTAAGCACTCCACCTCTTCAAAAGAGAACTTTCCATCTTTGGTAGTTTCGCCATGTTTTATTCCTAATTTCTCTATAATCACCTCTCTTATCTTTTTGCTACCTCTTAGTTTACAACTTGCAGTTTTGCAAAGAGATATATGATATTTGCCTTTTAATTCAAGCTTAAACATTGTATAAAATGTTGCTACAGAGTAAACATCTGCCTTGCTTACTCCAATCTTTTTAGCTAAAAACTTCATAGCATCCAAGCTTATCCACCCCTCTTGCTCTTGTACAAGCCACAAAGAGGGGAGCATCATCGCTTTTATATCGGGATACCTCTTTTTTAATTCATTAAATTTTTTCTCATTCTCTTTACTAAAACAAAACTCACTCACCTCTTAATCCTTCTTTAAATAAGTGAAAATGGGATGAGAGCAAAGTAGTCAAAGAGTTTATGTTAAACTTTTTTCTTTACTCCTTTGCTCCTTATCTATCTATCAAGCTCCCCTGCTATTATATTTAAACTACTAAGAGTTATGATAGCATCTGCTACTAAGTGATCTTCTATGATTTGGGCTAAAGCACTCATAGAGTAAAAACAAGGCGGTCTTACTTTTACCTTGTATGGTATGCCACTACCATCACTTACTATATAAAATCCAAGCTCTCCATTTGCTGCTTCTATAGCTGAATAGCTCTCCTGTTTTGGCACCTTTACACCCTCAAATATAAGCTTAAACTGGTTCATAAGCCCCTCAATAGTGTTATAAACCGCTTCCTTTTTTGGTAAAAATACCCTTTTATCATCGACTGCTATCTCTCCGCTTGGCAATCTTTTCATAGCCTGTTTGATGATAGAGATACTTTGATATATCTCCTCAAATCTTACCATAAGTCTATCATATATATCACCCACACTTCCAACAGGCACTTCA
>JALVXV010000080.1 GCA_027038235.1 Campylobacterales bacterium
ACCTTCATCCCTCTTTTTTTAGCATCTTCAGCTACAGTCGCTATGATATCATCTGCTTCATATCCAGAGACCTCTATAGATTTAAACCCCATTTTATCTATCCACTCTATGGCAACTGGTAGCTGTTTTAAAAGATCCTCAGGGGGTGTAGGTCTATTTGCTTTGTAATTTGGATCTATCTTGCTACGAATAGTTTTATCTTTAGAATCAAGTGCAAAAAGAAGATAGTCAGTCCCATGCTCTTTATTGATAGAGGAGATAAAATTTATAAACCCAGTCAAAAGTCCTGTAGGAAAACCATCTTTACTTTTAAGATAAGGAAGAGCATAATAGTTTCTAAAGAAAAATCCAAAGGTATCTATAATAGTTAAAGTTTTCAAAATTCACCCTCATAACTCTCTTGTATCATATCTATAGCCTCACTCAACTTATCATCATCAAAGCCCACCTTTTTAGCAAGATTTAAAGCAATAGTTATATTTCTTTGAGAAAGAGGAGCATTTATAGCTAAAGCTGTTTTTATAATATTTAGATAGAAAGCATACTCTTTATACTCATCATCTGCCTCTTTAGGATTATCGCTATATCTAATGATCTCTACAAGAAATTTATCAAATCCCCAATGTTCAAATATTTTAGCTGTAACTTCACTTGAAGTAGTACCTATATACATTTTTTCTACTTGGGCTATACTTATGGCACTCTCTATATCAGATCTAAAGTGAAAAACTTCATCATTTTTTACTATCTCATCAGCTATAATGATTTTTCCAGTCTCCTGTAAAAGTGTCGGCATAAAGAGAGTCTCTGCCTTTTGTCTATCAACTTTGCCTAACCACTTTTTTGCTAAAGCTCCTTGCATATTTGAGATAAGTGCAAATCTCTCAGGCTCTATACCATATGGCTCCATATCAACTTTAAGCAACTTTTTTATAGATATTGTAGCACTTAAAGAGTATATCTCTTTCATGCCAAGTAGTGATACTGCTTGAGAAACACTTTTTATCTCACTTCTTAGCCCATATAGTGGTGAATTTACCAACTTTAAAATATTTGCTACCAACATTGGATCTTTTTCAACCACTTTAGATAGTTCAGCTAAAGTTCTATCTGGACTATTGCAAATAGCACTAATCTGCATAAAAGTATCTGGCAATGGGGGAATAGCCCTTATCCTATCTAATAAATCCTTAGTCATTCTCTATCTCCTTTTTTAAAAACTTAGCTGTATAACTTTTGCTCTTTTTCATATCTTTTATCAACTCCTCAACACTACCTTGTGCGATGATCTTTCCACCTTTATCACCACCTTCATATCCCATATCTATAATATAATCACTATTTTTAATGATATCCATATTGTGTTCTATCACTATTACACTATTGCCAAGATCTACTAAATGGTGTAAAACCATATTTAATCTATCAATATCTGCAAAGTGAAGTCCTGTAGTTGGTTCATCAAGGATATACAAAGTATTGCCTGTTGCATTTTTACCCAACTCTTTTGAGAGTTTTATCCTTTGGGCTTCTCCTCCGCTTAGAGTAGTAGCATTTTGACCTAGTTTAATATATCCAAGTCCAACATCTTGCAAAGTTTTTAATTTTTGGTAAATTTTTGGAACTGCTTTAAAAAATACTACAGCCTCATCTACACTCATATTTAAAACATCACTTATATTTTTACCCCTATATTTTATCTCTAAAGTTTGGGCATTATATCTTGTACCATTACAACTATCACATTTTACCATAATATCTGGCAAAAAATGCATCTCTATCTTTATCTCACCCTCACCCTTGCACTTTTCACATCTTCCACCTTTGACATTAAAAGAGAATCTTCCTACCTTATACCCTCTTATCTTTGCCTCTTTTGTCTGACTAAAAAGCACTCTTATCTCATCCATCACTCCTGTATATGTTGCAGGATTACTTCTAGGGGTTCTTCCTATAGGGCTTTGATCAAGATAGATAACTTTATCAAGCTGTTCAAGCCCCTCGCAGTAAGCTCCTGATACCTTTTTTACCTTTTTTGCTCTATTTAGATCCTCCTTTGCAATAGGCAAAAGTGTCTGCAAAATTAGTGAACTTTTGCCACTTCCACTTACCCCTGTTACACATACTAGATTTTTTATAGGTACTCTTACTGAGAGATTTTTGATATTGTTTATATTGACATTTTTAAGCTCTATAAAATCCCTCTGCTCTCTTCTTTTAGCATGTTCAATTTTTCTCTTGCCTGTTAAATATTGTGCTGTTAAAGTATCACTTTTTAAAAGCTCTTTATAAGTTCCTGCAAATACTACTTTGCCACCATTTTCACCAGCACCAGGACCTATATCTACTATAAAATCTGCAGCCTTTATGGTCTCTTTGTCATGCTCTACTACTATAACAGAGTTGCCTTTTTTTTGGAGATTTTTAAGTGTATTGATAAGCTTTAAAGTATCCCTCTCATGTAGTCCAATACTAGGCTCATCAAGTACATACATTACCCCGCTTAGACCACTACCTATCTGCGATGCTATCCTGATCCTTTGGGCTTCTCCTCCACTTATACTTCTTGCATCTCTACCAAGTGTGATATATCCAAGACCAACATCATACAGAAAAAAGAGTCTCTCTCTTATCTCTTTAAGAATTGGAGTACTTATCTCTCTTTGAAGAGGGGTAAAATAGTCAAAATTTTTTTCATCAATAAAAAAGTTATAAGCATCTTCAATAGGCATATCAAGTATATCTGCCATATTACATCCTGCAACTTTTACAGCCATACTCTCTTTTTTTAGCCTATATCCTTTACAATTTGCACATACCTTTTCACTCATAAACTCATTTATATCTTTTTCTCCCTTTAGCATATCATATGCTAATTTGATCGCACCCTCCCACTTTCTTTTTAGCCTATGTCTCTTCCAAGTAAACTCTGCAATTTCCACTCCGCCATGAAGTATCGCCTTTTTTTGATGCTCTTGAAGCTCATTAAAAGGTTTTTTAGTATCTATCCCACTAGCCTCACAATAAGCCTTTAAAAATCTAAAATAGTACCCCTTATTATATCCATAAAGAACTTTGATAGCTCCCTCTTCTATACTTAAACTCTCATCTATAACTTTACTCATATCAAGTGAATACTTGATACCAAGCCCATCACATACTCTACAAGCCCCCTTTGGAGAGTTAAATGAAAATGATAAAGGCTCCAAAGGCTCATAGCTTATCTTGCACTCAAAACAGGCATTATGCTCAGAGTAGTGAATATGGCTATCTTGCATACCAAGCTCTTTACTATTTAAAATATCTATTTCAACCTCACCATAACTCTCATTGAGAGCCTTTTCAACATCTTCTGCAACTCTTTGACTATTTTCCTCTTTTATTATCACTCTATCTATAACTACTTTGATAGTATGTTTTTTAGTCTTGCTAAGCTCTATCTCTTCATCAAGTCTTACCATAACTCCATCTATCATAGCCCTTATGTAGCCGCTATGCCTTAGAGATTCTAACATATCTGCAAAACTTCCCTTTTTCTCTTTTACAAGTGGGGCTAATATGACAAGCTTTGCACCTTTTGGCAAGGATAAAACTTGATCAATAATATCACTAGCAGACA
>JALVXV010000081.1 GCA_027038235.1 Campylobacterales bacterium
TTTCAAAGCAAAATCCACTAAAATATTTCATTGATTATGCTTTTTAGCTCCTCTTTTGTAACTATCTCATCTCTTAGCATCTTGCTTTGGATGGTTTTTAAAGCATCTTTATAGCTTTCAAGAAACTTTTTTACATCCTCCTTAGCACTCTCCAATAAATTTGCACTATCTAATTGATTTGGATATATGCTATTTCCCATGCCATACTTTTCTACCATGATATTTGCTAAATCTTTTGCCTTTTGCAAATCATTTAGAGCATTTGAAAATCTATCTTGATAAAATAGTTCAGTTGCCACCATACCAGCTAAATATACCTTTATCTTTGAGAGCATTGAACTACGAGATTCTATCTCTTTATCTATATCTTTTATACCATCACTAACTATAGAAACCTTATCAAAACTTAGATCAAACCAGTAAGCACAGAGTGCTTTGGCTGATTGGTAAAGGGCTTGTATCTCTTTTTCCTCTTTTGAAAATGAGAGGATCTTCTTTTTACCAAGAAGAACCTTGTCTCTAACAGCATAAAAGTCACTATCTTGTATATAGCCTCTACCACTCTTTAGAGCATTTATAGCTGCCTCATTGACAAGTGTAGATAGTGCAGCACCACTAAAACCTACTGTAATCTCAGCTATCTTTTTTGTATTAATTTTATGCTTTTTATCTTTTAGATAGATATTGATAATTTCCTCTCTTTCTAGTTTATTAGGAAGTGATACAAAAACTCTCCTATCAAATCTGCCTGAACGAAGAAGTGCCTCATCTAATACCTCTATCTTATTTGTTGCAGCTATTACTATTACACCTGAGCTATCCTCAAATCCATCCATCTCAGAAAGTAGTTGATTGAGAGTTGATTCTCTTTCATCATTTCTAAAACCACCCCTTGCCTTTCCGACAGCATCTATCTCATCGATAAAGATGATAGAGGGTGCATACCTTTTAGCATAAGCAAAAAGCTCCCTTACTCTCTTAGCACCAATTCCTACATAAATTTGCACAAAAGATGAACCACTTTGATAAAAAAATGGCACATTTGCCTCTCCAGCTACAGCTTTAGCTATCATCGTTTTTCCAACTCCAGGAGGTCCTACCAAAAGTACACCTTTTGGGAGTTTTATACCAAAATTTTTATATTTTGTTGGATTTTTCAAAAAATCAACTATCTCTGAAAGCTCCTCTTTTACTTCATTTATACCTGCGACATCCTTAAAGGTTATATTTGAGACTACAGGTTTTATAGGAGTTTTCATAAAGTTATCTATCTCAAAAGCTTGTTGCCTTGTTCTTTTTTGCTCCAGTTTATCTCTTTCTTGCATATCCTTTTTTCTGATATATAGTATAAAAACAAAAACCATCAAAAAGAGTATTATACCTGTGATAAGGTCAGTTGCAAAAGTGCTATCATGTTCAACTCTTAAAGGAACCTTTTTAATTAGCTCCTTTATACTTACACCATCTTTAACTATCTTATATTTGATGCCATTTTTAGTTTTTAGGATAATTTCATCATCCTCTATAGTGGCACTTTTTATACTGTTTGAACTAAGAAGTGTGTTATACATGTCGTAATTTATACTTTTTGCCTGATTTTTTATGTATAAAAATAGAAATAAAATTAGAAGAATTACTAAAGCAATGATACTATAAATAAGTTTCTTATTTTTAAAATTTAGCATAGTTCATATCCTTTTTCACCTCATATTTATCTATGTAGATCCATCTATTTTGCAAATTACTCTTTGATTTTATCTTGATCTTGTTATAAAATTGATCATGCCCACTAAAATAACCATCTTTAAACTCTTCAATCAACACTTCAAGACCCTTTTTGTTGCTCTTTCTAAAATTATAATTTTTATCTGCTACAAGCTTTACTATCTTTGATAGTCTTAACTTTGCTATATCGCCTCTTATGACCTCTTTTATCCTAGATGAAGGGGTGCCCTCCCTTTTACTATATGTAAAACAGTGTATATGAGTAAGAGGCAAAATTTTAAGTTTTTCAAATCCATCTTTAAACCTCTCCTCGCTCTCACCAGGATGTCCGACTATAAAATCGGTTCCTAAAGCAAAACCTTTACTACTTAACTCCTCAAAAAGTTTAATATCACTTTCAAAGCTATTTCTTCTATGCATGATCTTAAGCATCTGCTTATTGGTATGCTGAAGTGCAATATGCAAATGTCTTTCAAGCCAACTCTCATCCAATATCTCTTTAAAATCATCATCTATCTGCGATGGTTCAATACTTCCTAGCCTTATTCTTCTAACACCGCTAATAAGTGAAATTTTTTTTAAAAGCTTACCAAGGGTAGTACCTCTATCTTTGCCATAGCTTCCAATATTTGTCCCACTTAGGATAAATTCTTGATAACCATTTTGAACAAGTATCTCAATTTGTTTTAAAATTTTCTCTTCATCTTGACTTCTTGCATTACCTCTTACATAGGGTATTATACAGTAGCTACATCTAAAGTTACAACCCTCTTGTATCTTTATAAAGGCTCTATTTTTTCCCTCAAAGCTATGTACAATACTCTTGTCAATAGAGCTTAGATCGCCTATTTTAACAAATCTTTTATCACTCTTTAATATTTGATTGATATTCTCTTTTTCTGAGTGTCCAAAAACACCAAAGACTTTTTTATCATTAAAGAGTTGTTCTCCTTTGCTAATGGCTCCACACCCTGCATATATAACTCTCTTACCAAGTTTTGAATGTTTTGCTATATAGCTTCTAGCTCTACTATCAGCTGAATTTGTAACTGTGCAAGAGTTTATAATGATGATATCAGCCTCTTTCTCATCCTTTGTTATATCAAAATCTTTTAGATTTTCTATCATGACTTGAGTATCATAGATATTTGTTCTGCAACCAAAGGTTTTAAAATAGACCTTTTTTCTCATCTAAAAATCCCTCGAATTGAGCGACCAGCGACTAGAAAGTTCTAAGCTACTCATTTAGCAAACTCTTTTAATGATGATATGATAATATCTTTTTTGATATCATCTACCATTTTATATCCACCTATATGATAAGGTAGGATAAATTTTATCTTGTGATTGAGACTTTTTTTATCATGGAAAAAGCTCTCATAAAAGCTCTTAACATCTTTTATCTCATAACTTGTAGGAAGTTCATAACTTTGTAAAAGTTTTTCTATCCTATCAAACTCATCTCTATCTAAAAGCTTTAGTCTTAAAGCAAGAGTATTTGCCATGACTATACCCATGCTTACAGCTTCACCATGGAGGTATCTTTTATAGTTTGTTTCATTTTCTATAACATGTCCAAAGGTATGTCCATAGTTAAGCACTGCCCTTATACCAGATTCTTTTTCATCTTCGCTTACTACATCAGCTTTTATCTTGATACACTTTTGTATAGCAATCTCTAAATTTCTATCCTCCCAAAGAGTATGTTTTTCAAGCCAACTAAAAAACTCCTTATCAAAAGTTACTGCCATTTTGACTATCTCAGCAACCCCTGCTGAAAACTCCCTTCTTTGTAGAGTTTTTAAAAATTTAGTTTCACAATAGACAGCTTTAGGCTGATAAAATGCTCCTATTAGATTTTTGCCAAATCTATTATTGACCCCT
>JALVXV010000082.1 GCA_027038235.1 Campylobacterales bacterium
TTGAGCTTATTTCAAAGGTGTTGGGTATCGGCAAAAAGGAGAGCTTTGAGTACTTTCAACTAGGAGTTAGTCAAGAAAAGAGAAAAGAGATAGAGGCTCTTATAAAAAAGAGGGATATAGCAAAGAGTAATAAAGATTATCAATTAGCTGATGCCATAAGAGATGAGTTAAATAGGCTTGATATAATGATAATGGATACAGCAGATGGGACAAAATGGGAGAGGAGATTTTAATTTTTGTATAGATTTAAACCGAGGGCAACCTATCCATTATATTGCCCTTTTGCTCTCATTTTAAAGAGTGATCTCTTTTATATCTGCTATCTCTTTGAAGCTTTTATAAATGGAGCATATAAGATTTTTTCTATTTGTTTTTATCTTTTTATCCTCTACATTTACCATGACATTGTCAAAAAAGTTATCTATATATGGCTTTAGAGAAAAAAGCTCCCTAAGCCTTGTTTCATAATCATTAAACTCTTTATCTTTTATATCTTTGTAAGCCCTATATAACTCTTTTTCTTCATCTTTTTCAAAAAGCAAAAGATCAACTCTTAGATCACTATCTATATCAATATCTTTTACAATATTTGAAACTCTTTTAAATGTTGTAAATATCTCTTTAAAACTACTACTTGAGACTATATCATTTAAAGCTTCAATCTTTTTAGCAATAGTTACTATATCCTTTTTGCCACTTTGTAAGACTGCCTTTATCACAGAAGGGTTTACATCAAAAAATTGATAAAGCCTCTCTATAAAAAACTCTTTTACTTTTTTTGTATCAATTTGCTTATAATTTTTACAAAGATCATCAAAAACTCTATCTATATCAAAGTAAAAATTATACTCAAGCACTATCTTTATGATACCATTTGCTGCCCTTCTTAAGCCAAAGGGATCTTTATTGCCTGTTGGAATTTTACCTATCTCAAAAAGTGCTAAAATTGTATCTAGTTTGTTTGATAGAGCGACAATAGAGCTAAAAACAGAGCTTGGAAGAGGTGAATTTTCTCCTGTTGGAAGGTACTGCTCCTTTATTGCTCTACATACTCTTATATCTTCTCCCATAGCCTTAGCATAGTAGTATCCCATAATACCTTGCAATTCAGTAAACTCATACACCATCTCACTAAGCAAATCTGCTTTTGAGAGCATAACTGCTCTTGAGATAAGCTCTTTTTCTTTTAAACCATAAAGTTCACAAAGATATAAAGCTATCTCTTTCTCTCTTAATTCTTTATCATAAATGGATCCAAGCCCTTGCATATAGACTATATCTTTTAGTCCACTATAATCAAGTCCCTTTTTCAAATCATTATCATAAAAGAAGATAGCATCGCTTAGTCTTGCTCTTAAAACCTTTTCATTTCCCTTTATAATAAGCGAATAATCATCAGTAATAGCATTTGAAACAACTACAAAGTGGTTAGATAGCTTATCCTTTGTAAATACAGGAAAGTATCTTTGATGCTCTTTCATGGAGGTTATGATAACTTCATTTGGAAGTCTTAAAAACTCCTTATCAAAACTTCCTAAGAGTGCAGTTGGATACTCAGTAATAGCTACAATCTCATCTAAAAGCTCTCTATCTTTTTCAATGGTTATGCTATTTTTATCTTCAATTTTCTTAAACTGCTCTAAAATCCTCTCTCTTCTTTCATTTTGATAGAGAATAACTCCATTTTTATCAAGTTTACAAAAGAAACTCCCAGCAAAATCATAATAAAATGGATCATAACCTATAGATCTATGAGGGTAGGAAAAATTGCCTGAAACAACTCCATAAAGTTCAAACTTTTGCACCTCATCTGCTAACATAATACCTACCCATCTTATAGGTCTAATAAAGCTCTCTTCTAATTTTCCCCATCTCATAGATTTGCCAAAATTAAGTGATGTTAAAAATGCTTTTATCATATCTTGCAAAAGTTCACTTGAAGATTTGCCCTCTATCTCCTTTTTAAAATATAGCACCTCTTTGCCATTTTTTTGAGATTTACCCAATTTATCTATGTCAACACCACACTTTTTTGCAAAAGAGAGTGCTGCATTTGTAGCTTTTTTATCTTTAAAAGCTATATCAAGAGGAGCACCATAAAGCTCTTGGATAGAATCTGGCTGTTTTACAGGAAACTCTCTATGCCACAAAACCATTCTCCTTGGAGTATAGTAAAAATCAAATTCGCATAGCAATGAATAATCCTCTAAAATTTTACTCCACTTCCTCTTTATATTTGGCAACTCTTTTAAAAAAGGAATAGCAGGTAACTCCTCTACTCCTATCTCTATCAATAATGGCTTATACATCAAATAACCTTTTGGGATTTTTTCAAATTTTATCTAAAATTATCTTTTATCTTGATTTATTTTATCTCTATGCTTTTGAGAAGATTGTAGCATAAATCCTCTAACTAAAAATATCATAAATAATACAAAGGCTATCATCATGATAGTATCAAACATATCAATGTACCTCTATTTGATCTTTATTGTATAGTATGATCTCTAGCTCATGTTTATATGAGATAATTTTTGCATTTTTTACTGTTATTTTAGCACCATTTTTTATGTAAAATCTCTTTATCTTGCTATAAAGTCTTATCTTTTTACCTTGTCCATAGTATAGATATCTCTTTTTATAAACTCCACTTAATTTGCAAATGACTCTATCTTGGTATATCTCTTTTGTTAAATTCATACCATCTTTATATAAAAAACAGCCCTTATTGTTAGATTGGATAAACTTTTTTCTTGCAAAAATTGGATGCTTTTTATCTGTAGTAAAGATGGCATATATGGGTAGGTGATCTGAGTAACCTTTTGCACTAAATTTGCCATATTTTTTTCTTTTTTGCCATCTATATATATATCCATTTTTAAAAAGGTATTTAGGTTTAAACACACCAAATGAATTTTTAATATACTCTATACCCACACCATCAAACATTGCACAAGGTAGCAAAATATTATCTATCGTATTCTTTTTTCTATGATAAAAATATGAATATCTTAAACCTTTAGGAAGTTCTAGCCACAAATTATAAAGTAAAGAGCAGTTGTGCTTTAAATCATTTAAGCTAACCATTTTACCATCTACAACTGTCCTTAAGGTGTGATTTATTCCGGTTTTTCCATAAGTAGTATTTAATTTTCTATTTTTTTTAAAAGTTATATACTCATTATAGTTAGAGTTAAAATCTCCCAAGATGATATATGGTTGATTTGTAGAAATAGCATCCAGCCTTTTTCTTAGAGCCTTTGCATATTTTATCCTCTCTCTCTCAGATGCACTTTTTGACTTCCAATGGTTTACAAATACCAAAAGAGGATAGCCATCTACATCCAATTTTACCTCAAGTATATTTCTATATTGGTTGCCATAACCTACTTGCAACTCTTTTTTCTGTAAAATTTTAAACTTAGAAAATAGAGCAACTTTAACAGTTGTATTTTTTCTATTGGCAATAGCATAATACCTATAAACTAGCCCTCTTCTTTTTAAGCTATTTTTCAAATCAAGCAAAGCTTTTAGATTTTCAATCTCCTCAAAAGCTATAATATCAGCCTTAAGATCATATATAACCTTTGATAAATT
>JALVXV010000083.1 GCA_027038235.1 Campylobacterales bacterium
CCAAAAGTTTCACTCTTTGGTAGCTACAATTACAACAAGTTAAAATATCTAAATACCAAAAAAAATAACTATAAAAAGTATGGCATCTCTATCTCTATGCCACTTTTTGATATAAATAGGGGCAAAAATATAGAGCTTCAAAAGTTAAAATATCTAAGATCTAAGCTTGAAATGATAGATAAAAAAAATAGTGAAAAAGAGCTATATAAAGCCATAGTCAAAAAGATAGAACTCTATAGAGAAAAGATAGCCTTAGCAAAAGAGGAAGAAAAGCTCTACTCTTCGCTACTAAAAGCTACAAAAGATCTCTATAAAAGCGGAGAGAAGACTATATTTGATGTACAGACTATGCAAAACTCTTTAAATAGCACTATTTTAGATAGGATGATATATCAAAATGATCTTGATAAAGAGCTTTTTAAACTCTATGAACATGAGGTAAGGTAGTTGAGATTTTCATCATATATGCAAGAGTGGCTTTATGGCGAAAATGGATACTACACCAACTTTAAAGAGATAGGAAAAAGGGGAGATTTTTATACTGCTGTTAGTGCTTCGCTCTTTTTTGGAGGAGCTATTGCTAAGAGAGTGATAGGAGTTATAAAAGAGGGATTTTTGCCAGAAAACTCTACAATTTTAGAGATCGGTGCTCATCAAGGCTATCTCTTAGCTGATATTGTGCAATTTATCTATACGATAGAGCCAAAACTTTTAGAGTCTCTTAATTTTGCTATACTTGAACCCCAAAAAGATATACTCCTTGCTCAAAAAAGATATATGAAGCAATCTTTTGGAAATAGGATAAATTTTAGATATTTTTCCAATTTTGATGAGTTAAAATTGGAAAATGCTTTTATCATCTCTAATGAGATTTTTGATGCTTTTAAGTGTGAAGTTATAAGAGATGATAAGATGCTATTTGTAGAAAATGGTAGATTTTATTTTGATAAAATAGATGATGAAGTAAAAAAAAGGGTAGAACATTATGGTATAAAAAGGGGTGAAATTGCACTTGGCTATGATGAGTTTGCTTTGAGTTTATCAAATCATATAAAAAGATTTGAGTTTGTAAGTTTTGATTATGGTGAGAAGGAACATCGCAGGGAGTATTCTCTAAGGGTTTATCATAAGCATAATGTTTATCCATTTTTCTCTCTAACAGATTTTGCAAAGGATAAAAATTTAGAAAAAGAGGGGATAAATATAAACTTTTTATATCAAAATAGTGATATAACTTATGATGTCTTTTTTAATCAGCTTATAGAGGAATTTGAAAAAAGTGGTATTAAGCTTAAGAGCTATACAACTCAGATGAAAGCCTTGGTCGAGTTTGGTATATTAGAGCTTTTTGAGATTTTAAAAAACAATAGCGACAACACCACCTATATAAAAGAGTTAAACAAAGCAAAAGTTTTGATAGACCCCTCCTTTATGGGAGAGAGATTTAAATGTATAATTTTTAGAAAGAGTTAACTAATGCTCAATAGCTGCCATAATAGCAAAAATGTATAAAAATATAGCTATAAGTGCCATGATATTTAAAATTACTCCTAACCATATAGCCCAATTATTGTAGCCACCAAGTTGCTTCATGGTTTTTATCCGCTCATCAGCATCTTCTGTTTTACTTTCAATTTCATTTTTTAAATTTTTATATTTTAGATAGACAAAATAAACACTAAAACCTCCCTGCAAAATCAGTACCAAAATAGTACCCAAAGGTATTATGTATGAAACTAAACTTGCTAAAAAGAGTATAAGTGCACCTAGATATGCTTTTCTATACAGTAGATAAAAGACACCAACACCAAAAGCCCACCAACTCCATACCCATGCAACTCTATCTATCCCATTTACATTAAATTTGCTAAATGCATCTACATACCACTTGGTTTTTTCAGGCTTTTGTATAAAAGCTTCTATCATTTTTTTATCATATTCACTCACTGTTGCTCCTTAGTGCGAAAGGATATTTTGTTTGTTAGCCTCTATAAAAGCAACTGCTATAGCATACTCTTTTTCATGTGTGATTGACAAAGAGAGGTTGTTGATGTTGTATTTATTTATAACTCTTTTAGGAAGTGTAAAGTATGGGGCATTTTTTTCTGTCTTATGTAGCACTATATCATGAAAACTTAGCTCCTTCCCTATTCCGCACCCTAGTGCCTTTGAGATAGCCTCTTTGGCAGCAAAAAAACCACTAAGTGTATCAACCCTTTTGTTTGATAACTCTATCTCCTCTTTACAAAGATATTTTAAAAGTGCCTTTTCTCCAAACTTTTTATAAAACTTTTCAAATCTTTTTATATTTACAAGATCAACACCTATCATATCTTACTGTACAACAAACTCTGTAAAAAATATATTTCTTACTCTTCCATCAGCTAAGACTGCATTTATCTTATCAACCAACTCATCTTTTAATTTCTCTTTACCGCGATTGGTGCTAACTTCTTGAAATGTTTTTGAAGAGAGTGTTCTAATAACTATATCCCTAACAAGTGGTTTTTTCTTATCAAGCTCAGCAGTTAATTCTGGATTACCCAATTCAAGATCTATTTTAGTCTTTAAAAATTTTGCACCACCTTCGCTAAGTAAATTGACTATAAATTGATCAAGAGGATATATAGGTCCTATTTCAGCAAGGTTAGAACCTCTAGGAGCATTTGAATTTATATGTGTTTTAGGCTTTTGAGTTGGATTTGATTGTTGTACATTATTATCTTCTGTTAGCAAAAAATATGCCGCTAAACCACCGCCTACTAAAATAAGTACTAAAAGTATTATTATAATGATAAGTACAAGCTTGGAGCCTGATTTCTCTTTTTTCTCCTCATTTTTCTCTTCATTAGCCATCTTGCTTCCTTTGTTTTGAGTAAAATATATACTGCATATCGTAAATTTTTAAAAATATTTTAACTTTAGCTCATAGAGCACTGTTTTATATCTAAATCCTTTATAATCTTTTCAAAAAAATCACCCGATTCTTTATCATAGTCATCGTGAAACTCTATGATGTATATACCCTCATTTTCATTGTTGTTATCATGCTCTATCATAATATCAGGAGATACCTCAAACTCCTTTATAGCATTTATCACAACTTTATTTATCTTAGAACTCTGTTTATTATCAAAAAATTTGATCTCTAGCATTGCATATCTCTCTTCCATCTCATGGTAAGCCTCTATACATGCATTTGTCTTACTCATCTTTAGCCTTTATATATTTGTTTGAGTTGAAAAATTATATCTAATTAAAATAAATTAATTATAAAATTGTTTAAAAGATTTGGATTTTACATCCAATCTATAAGTTTTGAAACCTCTTTTACCTCATAGCACTTGATAGAGTTTATCGGTTGCAGTGGTTTTGAAGGGACAATTGCCTTTGTAAACTTTTGCATAGCAGCCTCTTTTAGCCTTAGATCTAAATTAAATATCTCTCTTACATTCCCAATAAGAGTAATTTCACCAAGAAAAATTGTATCTTTGCTAAGAGCTCTATTTCTAAAGCTACTTATAATTGCTGCGATAATAGCTATATCACAAGCTGTTTCATTTATCTTTAT
>JALVXV010000084.1 GCA_027038235.1 Campylobacterales bacterium
GCCACACTACTCAAAATTATACTCAACTTTTTCTTTTGACTAAGGATATAGCTAAGATAGTTAAAAATTCACCAGAGTTTAAAGATATAAATAGCTCTAAAGATTTTGATAGTATGCTTAAAATAGTGTCATATATACCTATTTTACTCGATAGTGATACAGATGTCTATGTAGATATAGAAGTGGCTAATAAGAGTATCAATATAAATAGTTTAAAAGATTGGGATATAACTCAAAAGGATATATTTTTAACATATTTAAGAAACAAAGGTATGCTTATGCCGGAGTTTTTTTATAATATGCTGTTTGATGTACTAAAACCAAAATCAAATCTTACCGATATAAAAAGGGATATGCCCTCTTTTAATTCCGATACTATTTATAGCTGGAGAGAGTTTGAAAAGATAGAGTATTACTATCTAACAAATACAAAAGATTACTCTATTTTTCAAATTCCATGGAGAAAAATCATATCCTTTAAAGGTGATAAAATCAATGCAAATTATCTTAGTTGTGAAGAATGGTATCTACTTTTAGCTGATAATTCAAAAATTCCATTTTTCCAAGATATGTGCAGAGGCAAAAAGATCATAGAGAGCTTAGATGAACTGCCTTTAAGCAAAGAGCAGATAGCAATTTTAGAAAAATTTGGTATAGATAGTGATGATAAAAGGGTAAAAATCTCTATAAAATTGCCCATAAAGAATAAAAAAGATATAATATCTACATTTTTATATGATATAGCTTTAAACAAGGTTTCAAATGTTTCAATGGCTTTTTAAAGATAGCAGTGATATTGTTATATTAGATAAAAAGGGGATTGTTGGCGATATTTCAGGAGAGAGGAGTATCGATATTATCTTAACCCCCTCCTTTTACTGGTTTGTTGAAAAAAATTTTTCTGTAAAATTTACTTTTCAAATCAAAGAGTATCTTCCTTCAATATTTGAAGAGTTTACTGATACTAAATACCTAAGTTATCAAATTGTTCCAAAAGGAGATGGGGTTTTTTGGCTTTTTGCTTATGATAATAGAGTCATACTTCAAGCTCTCTTAGATAATGGAATAGATCTTTTAAGAGTATCAAAGATATATTTTGCTCAAAATAGTTTTTTTTATACCAAGGCAGTAGATTTGGAAAATGGCTTTTTGCTTTGTAACTTAAATGGTGTTATTTCAAGAGTGCCAAATGATTTTACAAAAGATGTTATAAAGTTCAACGAAATCTCCAAAGAAGAATTGTCTTTAGAAAATGGAGCTATTTTAAAAAGATATACAAATTTTATAGATGAGAATTTGATAAAAAAGATTTTACTTCCTTTGCTTTTTTTGGTTGTTGTTGAGGGAGCTGAGGGCATTTTGCTTTGGCTTAGAAATAAAAAGCTACTTGCCCAAAAAGATACCATCTTTCAAAGTTATAATTTGCCTCCAACTTCATTTCAAAATAGAGCAATTTTATCAAGATTAAAAAGTGAGATAAATTCTCAAAAAAATATAAGAAAATTTATAGGAGTACTATTTAATACCCCTTTCAATAAAGATGATTTTATAAAAGATATAGAGTTAACAGAGCATAGAGCTACTATCACTATAAAGTTAAAAAATAGAAATCATGCAGATAGATATAAAGTTTTTTTATCAAAAAATATAAAATTTGCAAAGATTTCAAAGGCAACACTTAAAGAGAATATCTTATCATTGGAGTTTAAGTTATGAGGCAGATAAATCCTCTATTATTGCTCTTTTTAGTAATTGTACTACTTATCCTTGGTGCACTCTTTGTAAAGCATGAAAAAAATAAAGAGGAGACTATTTTAAAAGAGCTACAAACAAATAAGCTAATGGCAAAGCAGATAGTAAGCTATAAAAATAGTTGGGAAAATAAAAGAGTTTATGATAAAAAGTTGCAATACCTTTTTAGTATGCTAAACCGCAAACATATAAAGTTTATAAAAAATAGTTTTTCAAAACATATAGCTTTGACTTTTGATAAATTAAATATGGGAAATGCTACCTATATCCTATCAACTATTTTAAATCAAAACTTCAAAATAAAAACATTAAAAATCAACAAAATAGATAATAATAAATTAAAACTCTTTATTGAGGTGAAAAGATGATAAGAGTTTTTAAAAAGTTGATCTATTTTTTAGTATGTTTAGCCCTATTTTTGGAGCTAAGTATCTATCTCTTTCCTAAAAAAGAGCTTTTATACTACATAAACAATAAACTGCACTCCTACTATATCTCTTTTAACTCTAAAAAAATTGAAGATAAAGGCTTTAAAATTGTATTAAGCGATACATCTTTTGAGTATGATAAACTCCCTATAGCAAGTAGCAAAGAGATACTCTTTTTTCCCCTATTGTTTGTAAACAAGGCTACGATCAAAAATCTTCATTTAAGCGATGTAGCATCAGATATACTGCCTAAAAAGATAGATTTTATAACTATATACTGGAGCTTATTGCAAGGATATAGGGTAAAGATATATGCAAAGGGTGATATTGGCAAAGTAGAGGGATATGTAGATCTTTATCATAGGAGGGTGGTGCTATTTTTAAAAATATTAAAAGGGGTTGAGGCTAAATACCCAAATCTGTTAAGAGTGATGACAAAAGAGGCAAAAGGATATAAGTATGTCAAGAATTTCTAATAGTTTAATTTTTAAATGCTTTTATCACTCTTTGTGGATACTCCTTTTTGCAAAGATACTCTCTTTGGCTGGAGCTATCTTGTTGCCTTATACTCCGATGCAAAACCATAGAGTTTTAAGAGGTGATTTTGGACATGTTAATGTGGTGCTGCAAAAAATATTTGGCTTAGATTATAAGCAGATAAAAAAAGAGGTAGTAGCAGTAAAGCAACCTGCAACTTTGATAAAAGATATGATACTAAAAGGGGTATATATCGATAAAAAGAGTGCTTATGCTATTATAAAGTTGAAAAAAAGAAAAGATGGCATCAAAATAGTCTCAAAAGGTGAAAATTTTAATGGTTATAAAGTTTCAGATATATACCCAAAAAGGGTTGTTTTGAAAAAAAATGGTAAAACATATATACTCTACCTCGAAAAAGCAGACCTAAATAACCCAAATATAAAACAAACTTCTATAAGTAGCAAAAATATGCCTATAGTTTTAAATAGTAGTGATGTTTATGACTATGTAGAACACTTTGATAGGATATGGAAAGAGATAAAGATAGATGATGTTAGAAAGAGTGGCAAATTAAAAGGCTTTATTATTCGATGGATAAAGAAGGATTCAATTTTTACAAAAATAGGACTTAAAAAGGGAGATATAATTATTAAGGTCAATGATAGGATTTTAAAGAGTTATAAAGATGCTTTTGATTATTATGAAAAGTTGAAAAGAAGGGAGATAAATGTGTTGAGATTGAGTGTTATAAGAGACAATAAGGAGAGAGAAATTGAGTATGAATTATTTTAAATATTTTAAAGATATAGTATCTATACTACTGTTATCATTTGTTTTGTTACAGGCAAAGAGTTA
>JALVXV010000085.1 GCA_027038235.1 Campylobacterales bacterium
GATAAGGCTTCTTGGAGGGAATATCTTACCCTTTGTAACAAGCGAATTTGCCCCTACTAATGACTCTTCACCAATGATGGCACCATCAAGTATGGTAGCACTCATTCCTATCAAGGAGCCTCTTTTTATAGTGCAACCATGGAGCATAACTTTGTGTCCAATAGTAACATCATCTTCTATAATAGTAGGATTGCCTTTGGGATTAGTTTTGGATCTGTGAGTTACATGTATCATGCTCATATCTTGGATATTGACTCTTTTTCCTATTTTTATATAGTTTATATCACCTCTTATAACAGATCCAAACCATATAGAGCTATCATCTCCTATATCAACATTTCCAATGATGTCGGCACTTTTTGCGATAAAAACATCTTTTCCAATTTTTGGAGCTATTTTATTATAGGTGTATATCATCAATTATCCTTGCTAAATTTCCTCACTAAATTTACACCCTTTTTGGTCCTATCTTTATAGAGAGATTTGTATAGTTTATTGATATAATTTTCTAAAATCTTATGACAATTTATGGGTTTTTCATCCTTTTTTCTAATTTTTTTGATATAGTTTGTATCATTTTGTAGTATCCAGCTTAACTCATTATCGGCAAGTTGGAGATCTAAGATCTCCTTTAGTGTGCGAGATAGCCTCTCATTTTCTATAGGAGACATAAGCTCCAATCTTCTCTCAAGATTTCTTGGCATCAGATCTGCACTTGAAATATAAACATTAGGAGAGGAGTTTTTGAAGTAATATATTCTAGCATGTTCAAGATATTTACCCACAATAGAGATGACATTTATATTTTCGCTAACCCCTTTGATATTTGGTTTTAAGCAACATATCCCCCTAATGATAAGATCACACTTTACTCCTGCCATTGATGCTTTATAAAGAGCTTTTATAATATCTTGATCTACTAAAGAGTTAGCTTTTAGTATGATATGCCCCTTTTGCTTGTATTGGATCTCATTGTTTATCATACTTAAAAGCTTTGGTTTTATCTGGGTTGGAGACATGCTTAGATATTTGAGTCTTTGTTTTTTTGCAAAACCTGTTAAGATATGGAAAAAAGTCGTACTATCTGTAACTATCTCCTCTCTTGAAGTAAAAAAACTTACATCACTATATATCTTAGCAGTTGCTCCATTGTAGTTGCCTGTTGCTAAATGGATATAAAATTTAAGCTTATTATCAACCTTTCTTATGATTTGAGTTATTTTAGCATGAACTTTAAAGCCACTTATTCCATATACCACATGAGCTCCTGCTTGTTCTAGGGATTTTGCCCAGACCAAATTGTTCTCCTCATCAAACCTAGCTTTAAGCTCTACCATGACCGTTACTTGTACTCCATTGTTTGCTGCATCTATTAAAGCTGCAACGATGGGTGAATTTTTTTCAACTCTATAAAGTGTCATCCTAATAGATAGAGTTTTTGGATCTTTTGCTGCACTTTGGATGAGTCTTGTTACAGTTTCAAAGCTTTCGTATGGATGTACAAGTAGAGCCTCACCACTCTCAATAGTATCAAAGATAGAGCGGTTTTCATCAAAAGGTGGCAAAATCTTTGGTTTATTTGGCTCCAAAGTCAGATGTGCAAAGTGTTGATTGGTTACTATTTGCCAAAGAGTTCCAAGATTGAGTGGTATATCATACTCATATATATCTCTTGGGAAGATTTTTAAATGGGCATTTAAAAACTCTATTATATCTTTGTCAGCTGTACTTTGTATCTCAAGTCGTACAAAAGCTCCTTTTTTTCTTAGCTTTAACCCCTGCTCAAGTATCTCCATAAAGTCATCAGCTTCCTCCTCCTCTATAACTATATCAGCATTTCTTGTAACTCTAAAAGCTGAGACACTACTAGCTATAAATCCTGGAAAAAGATTTTCTATATGCTTTTGCACAAGTGATTCTATAGGGATATAGTGGCTATCATCAACTTGGATAAATCTAGGTAGCATTCTTGAAATTCTTACCATTCCAAATTTTGTTTGTGTTTGATTGTCTTTATCTGTTAGCTTCACAGCAAGTGCAAAGCTGAGGTTATTTAAGTGTGGAAATGGGTGAGTTGAATCAACTGCAATAGGTATCACAATAGGAAAAAGATGCTCAAAAAAGTACTCATCAGCAATTTGTTGCAATTTTTTATCAAGCTTATCATACTCTGTGATAAAAAGCCCCTCTTTTTGCAAAGAGGAAGTTATCTCTTTGTAACTTGAGATAAGCTCATTTTTCTCTTTATTTAGGTATGCTCTTATCTCCCTTAGTTGTTGTAGAGGTGTAAGCCTATCGGGTCCTGTATCGATAACTCTAGCAGAAAAAAGTTGCTTTAGCCCTGCTACTCTTATCATATAAAACTCATCAAGATTGGTTGCATAAATAGCCAAAAACTTAAGTCTCTCAAGAAGTGGAAGATTTCTCAAAGTTGATTGAGCTAAAACTCTACTGTTAAATTTTAGCCATGATAACTCTCTATTGATATAATATTCCGGCTTATTTAGATCAACCATATTTCACCTCTTTTCATATATATTTTTTCTATGTCCGACTGATATGACTGTAACGATAAGTTTATCATCCTCTTTTTTTAGTATGACTCTATAGTTGGCAATTCTCAGTCTAAATTTGCCCTTGTGTGCTCCTTGTAAAGCTTTTATATTGTTTTTAAAGTTATTAGGATTTTTGGAAAAACTAACAAGTTTATCTTTGATGATTTTTTGAGCTACAGTATCAAGTTTTTTAAACTCTCTTTTAGCACTAGTTAAAAAGAGAAGTTGATACATTACTTTTAAATACCTAACTCTTTAAAAACTTTATCTGCTGGTATCAATTTTTCTTCACCGGATTTTAGGCGATCAAGCCGTTTATCAGCAATTTTTTCGTCCATATAGTCAAAATACATGTTGAGTGCATTTTCAACAATGTGACTTTTTTTCTCTTTTAATTCTGATGAGATAGTATTAAGCTCATCAATAACAAAGTCTGAAATAGTGAAAGTGCTTCTAATCTTTTGCATATTTTACTCTCTTTGTTAAAATTTAATTTGTATGAATGATTATACATAAAAATAGCTATTTTGTCAAAATTTGCCATGATTTCCTATCAACCATCAACCATCAACCTTTTTATCTCATCTCTTAGCCTTGCAGCCTCTTCAAACTCCAGATTTTTAGCGGCTTTATGCATTAGTTTTTTAAGTTCATTTACTATTTCTCTTTTTTCGGCTGTGGGGATTTTTTCAAATTTTGGTTTTGTTTTTGTGTAATCTTCAAGTTTTAGATTTTCATCTAGCTTTCTTATGGTGCTTTTTGGAGTAATACTGTGAGTTTTATTGTATCTTTTTTGGATAGCTCTTCTTTTTTTAGTTATATCTATAGCTCTTTGCATAGAGGTGGTTATCTTTTTTGCAAACATTATAACTTTACCATTTACATTTCTTGCAGCCCTTCCCATAGTTTGTATAAGAGCTGTTTCACT
>JALVXV010000086.1 GCA_027038235.1 Campylobacterales bacterium
GAACATGGAGAGATTCTCAATCCAAATGGTTCAGTCCATTCAATTGCAGGGATCTGTAATGAGAAAAAAAATGTATTTGGCTTGATGCCTCATCCAGAAAGAGCTATGGAGAAGATCCTTGGAAGTGCTGATGGAGTAAAGATGCTTCAGGGGTTTATGGGAGAGAATAGAGGTTAGGATTTGGGATTTAGGATTTGGGATTTGGGATTTAGGATTTGGGATTTGGGATGTAAGTGCCAATGATGAGCTTTAAATCATAAGATTTCTTTATGCCTTTACCCCTAATCTTACGAAGGGAGATTTTAGGTGAGATATATACTTTTTATTTTTTTATTTATTAGCACTCTTTGGGCAGGTGGTGTAGATAAAAATATACCCAAAGAAAATGTCATATTTCTTTCATATATTCAAAAGCCAGATAGAGTATATGTAAATCAGATATTTAAGGTCAAGATAAAAGCAATAATCGCTATAAATAGTTTTGATAAGTTAGATACAGCTTTTAAAAAGGCTATTAATTCAAAGGTAATCAATCCAAAAAATCCATGGAAAAAGCTAGATAAACATATCTATACAAATGAGTTTTATATCAAAGCTACATCAAAAAATGCTTTACTACCTATTGTAAGTGTATATATATTGAAAAATGGAAAAAAAATAGCTATCAAATCTCTAAAGCCCTTTGAGTTAGAAATTATCCAACTTAAAAAAGATGATATCTTCAGCGGAGTTGTGGCTAGTGATTTGAAAGTAACAAAGTCTAAAACTACAAAATTTGACAAAAAATCAAATATTCTTGTGATGGAGATAGAGGCAAAAGAGGCAAATATTCGTGATTTTAAAGTTCAAAATAGTATAAAAGATGGCATAGATTCATATAAGATAAATCTTCCCAATTCAAAAATATTTTACTTTGCAATTATCCCAAAAAGTCAAAAAGAGTTTATATTTTCATACTTTAATACCCATAAAAATAGATTTGAGAAGCTTACTATACCACTTAAATTGTTGGATGAGGATACAAGTACACAATTGGGGCTAAATCCTAAAGCTAGTAAAATCTCTATGTATAAAAATATAGCTTTAGTTGTGGTTGCTCTCTTATCTCTTATAATTTTTATTTTTAGAAGGAAGATTATTTATCTACTTATCTTTGTTGCTATTGCTATTTATCTATATATGTTTTACAATCCACTTGATACAGTAGTTTTGCAAAAAGATACAAAGATAAGAATACTGCCTACATACAACTCTACCATTTTTCATATAACAGATAAGAAGGTTTTAGCTGAAAAGCTAAATAGTACAAAAGAGTATGTAAAGGTTTTATTGCCAAATGATAAGATAGGATGGGTTAAAAAAGGGGATATTCAATGAAGAGAGTATGGCAAAGAGTTTTAGCACTTTATTTCTCTATCAATTTTTTTCTTACTATCTCTGTAGTGGTGATACTGATGTTTCTCTTTAGAAAGCATCATAAAACTTTTAGAAATATTTGGGCTAAGTTACAGCTATTTTTACTTGGAGTAAAACTTGATATAGAGGGGGAGCCAAATAGTGAGGCAAAAATACTTCTTTTAAACCATCAAAGTGTTGCTGACATAGTTATTATGGAAGCAATATATCCAGCTGATTTAGCATGGGTTGCTAAAAAAGAGATAGGAGATATCCCTTTTTTTGGACATATTCTTGATCTTCCTGAGATGATTGCGATAGATAGAGAGAATAAAAAGTCGTTAGTCAAGCTCTTTAAAGATGCAAAAGATAGATTGAAAAAGGGGAGAGTTATAGCGATATTTCCTGAAGGAACAAGAAGCAATGGAAAGAGGTTGCTAAAGTTTAAAGCAGGAGCAAAACTTTTAGCACAAAAGTTAGATCTAAAGGTGCAACCAGCAGTTTTTATCGGTACAGTTAATGTTTTTGATTCAAAGAATTTTTTGGGAAATTTTGGAGCAAATGTCAAGCTAGTTTATTTGGATATGATTGATCCAAAAGAGGATCCAAATTGGTATGAAAAATTGAGAGAGGATATGGATAAAGTGTTGCAAAACTCATTAAAAGAGATGCAAAATAAGGTAAAAATTAATAGCTTATAGCTTTTTGCTCTTGGCTCTTAGCTCTAAGCTTAATCCAAAGGATTTTATATGAAAAGGTACCTTGGCAAGAAAAAGATAGCAAGAATATATATAGATAACCAAGATAAATATGAAGGTGAGCCTTTGTGGGAGGTTATACTTAAAAAGGTAAAAGAGCATGGTTTAGCAGGAGCTACTGTTTTTAAAGGGGTTGCAGGTATTGGGGCACATAGCGAAGTAAGAAGTTTTAATGTATGGATGCTTTCTCAGGAGCTACCTGTAGTTATTGAGATAATTGATGATGAGGAGAAAATTGTTGACTTTATAGATAAAATTGATGATTTGATAGAAGAGGGATTGACGACAATAAGTGATACGGAAGTTATCAAGTATAAACATAAATAGTAACTCGTGATTAGTGATTAGTGATTAGTGATTCGTGATTGGTGATTGGTAAAATTATTTTATTTCAAAATTGGCGAAGTCCAATTTACTAATCACTAATCACGAATCACTAATCACTAAAGAAAAAGGGATAAAATTGATACTTTTATATGTTGGAGTAGGTGGATTTTTTGGAGCTATTTCGAGGTATTTGATAGCTGGATTTGTTCAAAAGTCATTTGATACTCTATTTCCTATAGGAACCTTGAGTGTAAATGTACTTGGTAGCTTTATTATAGGGTTTATGGCGATGTATTTTTCAGAGGTTATTGCACCCGAATATAAAGCACTCATTATCACAGGTTTTTTAGGAGCTTTGACAACATTTTCTACCTTTTCTCTTGAAAATGTTAATATGCTACAAGATGGAGACTATCTAAGAGTAGGATTAAATATCACTTTAAATGTAATCTTTACAATATGTGCTACAATATTGGCTATAATTATCTTTAGAAAGATATATAGTTGATATAACTACTATCAACTATTTTGACAAAAAACTGTAAGAAATATTTACAAAATAGATAAATTTTGCTATAATTTCAAAAAAATTTATTAGAAAGGATGGCAAAATGTCAAAACATAAGTTTGATACTGAGATAAATCAACTACTTGATCTTATGATTCACTCACTTTACTCAAATAAAGAGATATTTTTAAGAGAGCTTATCTCAAATGCATCAGATGCTATAGATAAGCTTAAATTTTTAACTATAAGTGATGAAAAGTTTAAAGATCTCTCATTAGAGCCTCGTATAGAGATAGAGGTTGATAAAGATAAGAAAAAGCTTATAGTTAGAGATAACGGTATAGGAATGAATGAGGAGGACTTAAAAGAGCATCTTGGAACTATCGCTAAGAGCGGTACTAAGTCATTTTTATCCCAATTAAGTGGAGATGCTAAAAAAGACTCATCGCTTATAGGTCAGTTTGGAGTGGGATTTTATTCAGCTTTTATGGTTGCAAAAAAGATAGAAGTTATCAGTAAAAAAGCTGGAGAGGATAAAGCTTATAAATGGGTTAGTAGCGGTAACGGTGAATATGAGATAAAAGAGGCCAAAAAAAAGACTCAAGGAACTGAAGTCATACTTCATTTAAAAGATGGTGAAGAGGAGTTTTTAGATGATTGGACGATAGAGAGAATTGTCAAAAAGTACTCAAACCATATACCATTTCCAATCTATCTTTTAAAAGAGGAGGAAAAAGATGGTAAAAAGGAGAAAAAATTTGAGCAAATCAATAAAGCTTCAGCCCTTTGGAGGCTAAATAAAAATGAAATAACAGATGAAGAGTATATTGACTTTTATAAACAATTAACAGGTGATAGCAATGATCCACTTCACTGGATACATACAAATGCAGAGGGAACTTTAGAGTATTCAACACTCTTTTATATACCTTCAGTCGCTCCTTTTGATCTTTTTAGAGTTGATTATCAGCCGGGAGTTAAACTATATGTAAAAAGAGTATTTATTACTGATGATGATAAGGAACTTATGCCTACATATCTAAGATTTGTTAGAGGTATTATTGATAGTGAAGATCTGCCTTTAAATGTTAGCAGAGAAATTCTTCAGCAAAATACGATACTTACTAAGATCAAAAAAAGTTCAGTTAAAAAGATACTAAATGAGCTGAAAAAGATAAAAGAGAAGGATTTTGATAAGTATTTGAAGTTTTGGAAACTCTTTGGAAAAGTTTTAAAAGAGGGTGTTTATACTGACTTTGAAAACAGAGATTTGCTTCTTGATTTATTGCTCTTTAAATCAACTAAAAGAGATACCGTAAGCTTAAAAGAGTATAAAGAGGCTATGAAAGAGGGGCAAAAGTCTATCTACTATATAACCGGTGAAGATGAAAAAATGCTTAAAAATTCTCCTTTGATTGAGAGTTTTAAAGCTAAAGATATAGAGGTTCTTATCTTAGATGATGAGGTAGATTCTCTTATCATGCCGATGGTAACAGAGTATGATAAAACCCCTGTAAAGTCTGTATCGACAAGTGATATAGATGAAGAGCAAAAAGAGGATAAAGAGAAAGATAAGGAAAAAGAGGAGGAGTTTTCTAAAATCCTTGTCAAATTAAAAGAGATACTAAAGGATGAGGTAAAAGATGTCAAACTAAGCTCTAGGCTAAAAGAGTCTCCATCTTGTATAGTCTTTGACAAAAATGATCCCGACTTTGCTATGCAAGAGATGTTAAAACAGATGGGGCAAACTAATTTACCAAAAGTAAAACCTATCTTGGAGATAAACCCTGATAATGAAATAATAAAAAAACTCTCACAAAACGACTCACTTTCCGAACTAAATGATATAGCTCATATACTTTATGACCAAGCAAGACTCATAGAGGGAATGAAGCTTGAAGATAGTAGTGAATTTGTAAAACGGATAAATAAAATACTTACAAAAACTATATAAGAATATGCTATAATATCACTCCAAATAGATGGAGTGATATTATGCAAAATAGTTTAAAGCAAGATTTATCTATATGTAAACAAATCATATCCAACTGTGATATAGACTATGCTGAGCTTAAAAAACAACAAATTGACAAATCATTTTTTGATAACTATGAAAATGTAAGAGTAGTAAATAGTTTTTTATTTAATTACTCCAAACTCCAAGATAAAATAGGTACAAAGCTTATAAAAGAGGTTTTATTTGAATTAAAAGAGATAGATGATTTTTCTATGCCTTTTAGAGATGTTTTAAATATTTGCGAAAAATTAGAACTACTTGATGTAAAAGAGTGGGATAGATTTAGAGAGATCAGAAATATACTATCACATGAATATCCTATGTCTATTACTGAAAGAGTAGAAAACATATCTCTTGCCATTGAGTTTTATCCTAAAATAAAAACAATCTTTCAAAGACTTTATGATGCGGTTAAATGAGTATGAAATAGAAGCCATAAAAGTTTCCTTTAAAGAGCATTTTAAAAGTGGAGAAGTATATCTTTTTGGTTCTCGTTTGGATGATATGAAAAAAGGTGGAGATATAGATCTTTATATTAAAACGAATCAGTCAAATAAAGTAAGAAAAAAGGTTGATTTTTTAGTTTCTTTAAAAGAAAAAATAGGCGATCAAAAGATAGATGTAGTTTTAAACTATGATGCCACATCCCCCATAGAGCAAATAGCCCTCACAAATGGTAAAATAATTTGTAAATTTTAATCTCTTTACACCTTTACTCCTTCTCACCTTTACCCCTCAATTAAAGAGGTCATATCAACTCCTTTTAAGTAATATTTTAGTAAAATCCATTCCTTAAACTATGTAAATTATAAAGGATCATAAAGATGAAAAGAACTTTTCAACCACACAATACACCAAGAAAGAGAACTCATGGTTTTAGAGTGAGAATGAAGACTAAAAATGGTAGAAAAATAATAAATGCCAGAAGAGCAAAGGGTAGAAAAAGATTAAGTGTTTAGGCGGTTTTGAGGTAATCTCTAATAACAAGGAGTTTAAATATCTCTATAAAAACTCAAAAAAAGGGTTTGGTAGCAGTTTTGTTCTTTTCTACAAAGAGGATACCAAAAAAAGAGTCGGCTTTACCGCTAGTAAAAAGATAGGTAATGCTGTCAAGAGGAATTTTGCAAAGAGGAGACTTAGGTCTTTATTTGTAGAATCCTCTTCAAAACTAAGTAATGGTTTATATATCTTTGTTGCAAAACAAAAAATAGTAGATATCAAATATAGTGAGATAAAAAGAGAGTTGCAAAAATCTCTTAGAAGAGTAAATGCCCTAAAAAGTGAGAAAAAGTGAAGCGATTGATGCTCTATTTTCTCTCCTTTTACCAAAAGTATATCAGTATAATATTTGGGCATGGGAGTTGTAGGTATTATCCTACCTGTTCGGAGTATGCCAAATGGCAAGTAGAAAACAATAGTATCTTAAAAGCACTCTTTTTCTCTTTATTGAGGATACTTAGATGCAATCAGCTCTTTAAAGGTGGCATTGAGTATCCTACCATCAAAAGAGAGTTTGATGAACGATTGATAACAAAAAGAGTTACAAAAGAGATAAAGATCAAATATTGGTATATCCGAAAAAAAGATAATATTTTTTATGTTATAAAAGAGTTTAAAGGTTTATAGTGTTAGATAAGTTAACTACTCAACAAAGAGTTATATTGGCGACGGTTTTAAGTTTTATTTTCTTTGCAGGTTATGACTATCTATTTATTCCAAAACAGATAAATAGATCTATTGAGTTAAATAGCACTACTCAAAAACAGAGCTCATCAAGTGCTACAAAGGCACCTACTACCCAAGTATCAGAATCTACAGCTGCTCCAAAAGCAACCACATCAGCACCTACAAATAGTACTTCAAGTAGCACAAATGAAAAAATTATCGCTACTATTAAGGGTGATAGGTTTGATATGAGTATTGATAGCTTTGGAAGAGTTAGTAAATTTTATCTAAATGGCAAAAGATATAAAAAAGAGGATGGTAGTAGGGTTCAACTATTTAATGATAGTAAGCTACCTTTGCCACTTGAGATAAGATTTTCAGATACTACTTTAAATAAAGAGGCATTTAAAGTAGCATATATATCAGATAAGACAGAGATAAACTTAAAAGATAAGCCAGTTACTTTAACCTTAACTCAAAAATTATCAACTCTTAGTGTAACTAAAAAAATTACTATCTATCCAATTGGCAATTATACTCTATCTATATCTCTATCGAAGCCTGTTGATTATTTTATAAGCCCAGGATTTAGACCTGATGTAAAGGTAGATGGATATACTTTTCATGGTGTGCTTATAAAGGAGTTTGATGATACTTTAACTATGATAAAAGATAAAGATGCAAAAGGGGATGAGCATTTTGCAAATGCAAAGATAGTAGCTGATAGCGATAGATACTATACTACCTCTTTTTACAATTTAAGAGGTGGGCTTGATGTCTATATATCAAAAGATAAAGAGGATAATCCTTTAGCATTTGTAAAAGGAAAGCAAAACTACTCTATCAATGGATATATCGGTGTAAAAGAGTTAAAGATACTTAACTCTATAGATAAAGAGATGGGAGATATTGTGGAGTATGGATGGTTTACTTTTATAGCTAAGCCTATCTTTTTACTTCTAAGTTTCCTCCATTCAATTATAGGCAACTGGGGCTGGGCGATAGTGCTAACTACTCTTATCATAAGAACATTTTTATTTCCTTTGACCTATAAGGGAATGGTTTCAATGACCAAGATGAAAGAGCTTGCTCCTAAGATAAAAGAGTTGCAACAAAAATATAAAGGTGATCCACAAAAGCTAAATGCTCATACTATGGAGCTATATAAAAAACATGGTGCCAATCCAATGGGTGGGTGTCTGCCTATGATACTTCAGATACCTATCTTTTTCGCACTCTATAGAGTATTGCAAAATTCAGCAGAACTTCAAGCGGCTCCATGGATACTTTGGATACATGATCTATCTGTTAAGGATCCATATTTTATATTGCCTGTGTTAATGGGAATTACTATGTTTATCCAGCAACATATCACACCAAATACTATCCAAGATCCAACCCAAGCTAAAATCATGAAGTATCTACCTGTGATATTTACATTTTTCTTTATGACATTTCCAGCTGGTTTGACACTTTATTGGTTTGTTAACAATCTCTTTTCTATAGCCCAACAATACTATATCAATAAAATTTTTGAAAAGAAAAAAATTCAGATAAAAGAAGCTAAAAAGGTTGAAAAATGAGTCTTAAAATAGAAGCTAAAACTATAGATGAAGCATACCAAAAAGCTACGAAAGAGTTTGACTGTTCTATTGTTGAACTTGATATTCAAATAGTTCAACATCCAAGTGCAGGTATCCTAGGAATGTTTAAAAAAAATGCGATCATTTCTGTTACTAAAAAAGGTAAGCTACAAAAACAGTTAAAAAAAGAGGGAAGAGATAGTAGAGGTAGTTTTAAAAATAGATCTACTAATAGTGTGGATGATGAGATTATGCTTAAAGTAGAAGATGGTGTCAAGAGACTTTTAAAAGCAAGTTGTTATGAGATAGAGCTTAAAAAGATACAGAAGTATAATGATAATACAGTCTCTATATATATTGATGGTGAAGATGCTGCACTTCTTATAGGAAAAGAGGGGTATAGATATAAAGCCTTTTCATATCTTTTATATAATTGGGCAAATATCAAATATAATATAAATATTAGACTAGAGATAGCTGAATTTTTAAGCAATCAAAAAGAGATGGTGAAAAAATATCTCGAACATGTTATAGAAAAGATAAAAAATACAGGTAGAGCCCAAACAAAAATACTTGATGGTATATTGGTTAAAATCGCTCTTGAAGAGTTAAGAGCTGAATTTCCTGATAAATATGTAGGTATAAGGACTGCAAGAAATGGTGGCAAATATGTCCTTGTGAATGATTTTAATAGAGATAAAAATAAAGAGTAATGGATACTATCGCGGCTATCGCGACTGCTCAT
Organism: Campylobacterales bacterium; assembly: GCA_027038235.1. GTDB lineage: Bacteria > Campylobacterota > Campylobacteria > Campylobacterales > JALSKU01 > JALSKU01. The sequence continues at coordinate 8,999 of JALVXV010000086.1, forward strand.
GGCATAGGCTCTATCTCTATTGTTAGAGTTAGTGGGGATAGAGCCTTAAAAATTGCACAAAAACTATCGAAAAAGCATACTATAACTCCAAGATATGCTACTTTGTCATATCTATACAAAGAAGACAAAACTATCATAGATGAAGCTATAGTTATCTATTTTAAAGCACCACATAGCTTTACAGGTGAGGATATCGTAGAGTTTCAATGCCATGGAGGTATAGTAGTAGCAAATGCCATACTAAAAGAGGTGATAAGCTTAGGTGCAAGATTGGCAAATCCGGGTGAATTTTCAAAGAGAGCTTTTTTAAATGGCAAGATAGATCTAAGCAAAGCTGAAGCCATTGCAAAAATCATAGAAACCAAAAGTGAAGATGCACTTACTCTTTTATCAAAGCAACTTAGAGGGGATTTAAAAGATTTTGTAAATGATTTAAGAGATAAGCTTGTAGAGATATTGGCTTTTATAGAGGTAAATATTGACTATGCTGAAGAGGATTTGCCAAAAGAGTTAGAAAATGATATACACTTAAAGCTTGAAGAGATCGAAAAAACCCTTGAAAAAACAGTTCAAATAAGCCTTCAAAAAGAGGGTTTGATAAATGGATTTGATATAGCGATAGTCGGCAAACCAAATGTAGGCAAAAGCTCACTTTTAAATAAACTTTTAAATTATCAAAGAGCCATCATAAGTGATATCGCAGGAACTACAAGAGATACAATAGAAGAGGAGATAAAGCTAGGGACTCATTTGGTAAAGATAGTTGATACCGCAGGAATTAGAGAGGCTAAAGATGCTATAGAAAAGATAGGGGTGCAAAGAAGTATAGAGTCTATGAAAAAAGCTAAAATAGTTATAGCTTTGTTTGATATATCCAAAGAGTGCGATGAGGATGATGAGAGTATTATCAAGATGCTCAAAAAATATAAAAATGACAAAGAGATATTTGTTTTTTTGAACAAATCAGACCTACCTCATCTATTTGATATATCAAAATTAAAAGAGTTTTCACCCATTAAAATAAGCACAAAAGATGATATAGCTATAGTGATAGATACTCTAAAAAATTATCTTGACAATACTTCACAAAATGATGAACTACTCTTAACTTCTACAAGACAGATACAAAGTTGCCAAATGGCACTAGAAGCTATAAAAAGAGCAAAAGAGCCTTTAAAAGATGGTGAGCTTGAACTCTTAGCTTATGAGATAAATGAAGCTATATCACATATATCATCTATCACTACAAGATTTGAAAGAGATGAAATCTTAGACAAAATGTTCGGTAGTTTTTGTCTTGGAAAATAGATTATATTGACAATATTCCTTATAGTATGTATAATTAGCAATACAAAAAAAGGAGTCAGTATGCAATCGCTAAAAGCCACTTTTACTTTGCCTGATTATATTGTCCAAGAGTTGTCAGATTTTTCTAAAGAACTTGGAGAGAAAAAGAGTCATATGGTTGCTGAAGCTTTAAGTCAATATTTTGATACGATAGATCTTAAACTTGCAAAAAAGCGATCATCTGAAATTCATGAAGGAAAAGTGCAAACTATTTCATTGGAAAGTATAAAAGAAGAGCTCGGGCTTTAAAATGCTAATATATAAGCTTGAATTTCATCCTGCCGCAAAAAGGGAATTGGATAAACTTGATCATCAAACAAAAGTATATGGGCACCTCTAAAAACCCTATGCACTGATAGCTTTATGAGGTTTTTTATAGACGAGGCAGAGTTTCGCAGTACTAGCTGTAGCTAATTCAAGAAACTCTAACGAAGTATATAGAAAACCTCATAAAGCCCGAAGGGAAGCAAGAAAAAGGGCAATCTTTCACAAGATAAATTTTCGAATTACCTTCGGGTAGTCCTTCAAATTTCTCTTGCAAAATCTTACCCATTTTCTTACTTCTATCAATGTATAGGGTTTTTAGAGGTGCCCATATATTGTTCAATCTTTGAGTCTATTTATAGAGGCATATTGTACAGAGTATGAGTTGGATTTGATAAAACAATCTAAAATAAAAAAACTTAAAGGGCAATGGAAAGGTTTTTATAGATTGAGATTACGAAATTATCGAGTTATATATGAAAAGATTCAAGAGAAGTTAATCATTCATATAGTTAGGATTGCACATAGAAAAGAGGTATATTAAAGCAACTCATTATCTCTTTTTTTGTATAATCTTTCTATTAAATTTGACAGGAAAAATTATGGATAATTTAGATCAAACACTTCAAAAATTAAAACTCACCAAAGATGAATATCAAGATATTTTAAAGATAATGGGCAGAGAGCCAAATATGCTAGAACTTCAGATATTTTCCTCTATGTGGAGTGAGCATTGCTCTTATAAATCAAGCAAAAAGTATCTAAACGGTTTTCCCACCAAAGCTCCTTGGGTCATACAAGGACCCGGTGAAAATGCAGGTGTTATTGACATTGGAGATGGTTTAGCAGCGGTTTTTAAGATGGAGAGTCATAACCATCCAAGTTTTATAGAGCCTTATCAAGGAGCAGCTACAGGAGTAGGAGGCATACTTAGGGATGTCTTTACTATGGGTGCTAGACCTGTAGCAAACATGAACTCTTTGAGATTTGGAAGCATTAGAAAAAATGATAAGATAGGTAAATATCAAAGATATTTAGTAAGAGGTGTGGTTGCAGGTATTGGAGACTATGGAAACTGCATGGGAGTTCCTACTGTTGGAGGAGAGACCTTTTTTGATGATTGTTACAATGGTAATATCTTGGTCAATGCCTTTACTTTAGGAGTTTGTAAAAGTGATGAGATATTTTATGGAAGAGCTGAAGGCATAGGCAACCCTGTTATCTATGTAGGAAGTAAAACAGGAAGGGATGGTCTTGGTGGAGCTGTTATGGCAAGTGATAGCTTTACTGAAGAGAATAAATCTCTAAGACCAACTGTTCAAGTAGGAGATCCGTTTACCGAAAAACTTCTACTTGAGGCTTGTTTGGAGCTTTTTAAGCATGATTATATAGTAGGTATCCAAGATATGGGAGCAGCAGGGCTTACAAGTAGCTCTTTTGAGATGGCTGGACGAAGTGGAAGTGGCATGATAATGCACCTTGATCAAGTTCCTGCAAGAGAAGAGGGGATGGAGCCATTTGAATTTATGCTAAGTGAGTCTCAAGAGAGGATGCTTATATGTGCTAAAAAGGGGTATGAGGATAAAGTTCTTGAGATATTTCAAAGATGGGAGCTTGATGCTAAAATAATAGGAGAAGTAACAGATACTGGCAATATGGAGCTATTTTGGCATGGCAAAAAGGTAGCAGATATCCCAATAGATCCTGTCGGAGAAAATGCTCCTGTGTTAGATAGACCTATAAAAAGACCTGCATATTTAGATGAGATAAAAGAGATAAAAGCAGATATAAATTCACTAAATGTCAATGAAGTATTTGATAAACTTGTAGCATCTCCAGAGGTAGTAGATAAGTCATGGATATATAAACAGTATGACTCTATGGTACAGACAAATACCATAAAAGCTCCTGGTTCACTTGATGCATCAGCTATAAGAGTAAAAAAAAGTGGTGTGGCACTCTCTTTAAGTAGTGATTGCAATCCTAGATATTGCTATATTGATCCTTTTAAAGGTGCGGCTGCCGCAGTAGTAGAGAGTGGTAGAAATGTAGCAATGAGTGGAGCAACTCCAAAAGCAATAACAGATTGTCTAAACTATGGCAATCCTGAAAATCCAGAGATTATGTGGCAATTTGCTAAGGGTTGTGAAGGTATAAAAGAGGCTTGTAAAGAGCTAAATACTCCAGTTGTAAGTGGCAATGTATCGCTATATAATGAGACAAACGGTGAGGGAATTTATCCTACTCCAGCTATTGTAGTGGTGGGAGTAAATGAGGATGCCAATAAAACAATTCCTAGCTTTTTTCAAAAAGAGAACTCTAGTATCTATCTAATAGGTGATACAAAGAGTGATTTTGGGGGAAGTTTACTTTTAAAAGAGATGTTTTGGGAGGTTGGTGGAGCTTTGCCAGAGCTTGATTATCAAAAAGAGCTTAGACTTTGGAAGCTTATCAAAGAGGCAAATGATAAAGGTATTATAAATGCTGCAAAAGATGTAAATGTTGGTGGAGTTGCTATAGCTTTATATAAGATGTCAGTTTTAGCAAATATGGGTATCAATGCAGAAAGTGGCTTTAAAAATCCTCTTGATATATATAGTGAATCATTTAGTAGGGCAATAGTTGAGATAAGTGATGATAAAGCTTTTGAAGATTTAGCTGATAAATTTAGCTTAAACTATAAAAAGCTTGGAGTAGTTGGGGGCGATAGATTTGTTCTTGATAAGATAAAAAGAGATTTAAAAGTTTTGAAAAATATCTATTTTAATTCATTTAAAGAGTTGATAGAGAGTGATTTATAAAGTGCTTATAAAGAGGGTTGTTTTTATCTTATTAATTGGTATATCAACTCTTTTTTCTAAGGAGTGTGCTGATCAATATAGCGACAAATCCTTTTTAGATGCTCCTAGTAGGCTTGGTGATATTATCGATGAGGGAGTTAAAGGGTTAGCACTTTTTGCAGATGGTAAAATCTATAAGAAATTGGGATTTAAAAAGATAAAAATAGATGGAAAAAATTGGTATATAAAAGCCAACTCATTCATAAAGCAAAGAGATTATATATATCCTAAAGTATCTGGTCTTTGGAGGTATCATATAGATAAAAATGGCTTTGTAGATGAGTTTGATATAGCTGAAGTTTATAGCTATAAAGATGGAGTTGAAAGTGTAGCAAATGAGATAAATAGCGACTTTGAAGGATTGTGGAGAAGTTGGGGTGGTGATGATTATGCTTTGAAACTTCTTCCTGAGGATGCACAGCTTAGATATGGTAGTTTTTATCTTGGTTTAAATGTCTATCTTTATGGAGTAAAAGAGGATGCAACAAATTTGGATAAGACAGTAATTAACTACCATTTTCTAAACTATACAGATGAGGTAAATAGATATATAAAATGTAAAAATAAAAGAAGAGGAAAAGATGCAAAAAAATAGAAAAAGAGCACTTTTAAGTGTAAGTGATAAAGAGGGTATTGTAGAGTTTGCAAGTTCGCTTAAGGAGCTTGGATATGAGATAGTTTCAACAGGTGGTACTTTTAAGCTTTTAAAACAAAATGGTATAGATGTTATAGAGATAGATGAAGTTACAAAGTTTCCAGAGTGCTTTGAAGGAAGGGTTAAAACTTTAA